>JANWYU010000202.1 GCA_025055135.1 Pseudobdellovibrionaceae bacterium
CGACATCAATTATGATGCGGATTGGCTCTTGCGAAATATCGAAACCCGAACCCTTGGTTTTAGGTACCTCCACCTCTAGTCCCTGCTGCAATAGAGGAGCTGTTACCATAAACATAATTAACAAAACCAACATAACATCGACTAAAGGGGTAACATTAATTTCCGACAATACAGTTTGCGACTGAGAGCCACTTTGTGAGCCACTTTTAAATCCAGAGGTACCCATATCCCTTATGATTAGTTGAGCTCTTGTTTCATCATGATAATGACTTCTTGACTCATGTCATTTAACTCAATTTCCTGTACCCGCACTTGAGCTACAAATTGATTATAGAAAAAGGTAGCAGGAATCGCAGCAAAAAGCCCCACCGCCGTGGCAACCAAGGCCTCAGAAATACCAGGTGCTACCACCGCTAAACTGGCACTTCCCATGGCCCCAATTTTATGAAAGGAATTTAAAATTCCCCACACTGTTCCAAATAGACCAACAAAGGGGGCTACTGATCCGGTTGAGGCCAACCAAATTAGGCGATCTTCTAATAATGCCAATTGATTACGTATTTGACGAGCAAACTCTCTCTCTAAAAGTTCTATGGCAAAAGGTAATTCAACCTTATTACCCCGAATATCTTCTTGCAACTTCCTAAAAAAAGAATAACCGCCAACAAAAACCCGAGCCATGGAAGATTGGGAAGCCAACTCTTCCGCTGCCTCATTGAGAACCTCAAGGCTCTTACCCTTTTGCAGCTTTTCCACAAGCTTTACATTAGCCATTTTCGTCCGACGAAATTGATACCACTTAGCCATAATAACGGCCCATGAAACAACAGACATCAAAATCAACAAAATGAGGGTCAACTGAACTACAAAACCGGCTCCCCAAATGGCACTCCAAATACTTGTATCAACTGTAACTGAGTTCATAACTCAGACTTTAGCCTATGAAAAAGGTCTTCTTCAACCACATATGCGTGACATCCAAGACTTTGGGCTAACTCCCAGTGCTCCTTCTGACTAATAGATTCACAAACCACTACCTTCTGCCGACGCTCCAATTCGGCACGCAGCCGTGGACTCAACATCTGCACTGAAGAAGCCTGATCAATGAAGACAGGCCAAAAATCAGGTAACAATGAAGGCACCACTTCTAATTTGATGCCCTCAAAGAATTTAAGTCGCACTTGGTCCACTAAGCTAGCCCCGTAAGACCACATAGGGCGTATTTTTTTCACCAAACGAATGACCTGGGGATAACGGCTCATAAACCCAATGTGGGATACACGTTCCCAAGAACTAAAAGAATTGGTAACAAATTGCTCAATATCAGATGAGTTAACATCTACCCTCATTAAAATTGTGTGGGATTTGCTCAACTTAATTAAATAATTACAGGAAATCGGCTCGCACATGTACTCGTCATTTTTTTTTATGATTTGAAAATACAATCCCCAATCTACAAAATGATTGTTCCCGGCTTCTCCTTTGCTTAGGGCCAATGGTAACATTGTGTTAATATTTGGCTTAACAAAAATTTTAGATTTCGGGATAAAATCAGGTCTATGATAGGTAACAGGACGAGATAGACCCCAATAATAAAGGGATAGCCAAACAATACCTCCAAAAATAAAAACTGCAACCAACACCAAAATAACGCGCATATTTCAGTACCTGTTTACTTTAAAACACCTACTGCCACAATAATCGAATTAAAAATGGCACAACCTCAATGGCGATCAAAATGATAATAATTAACTCTAATAAATGTCCCCTACGCACATTCACCTGATTGCTAATCAGTGAAGATATTTCCGTTAAATTCTTGAGCTTTTGACTGACGCTATCACGCCAATCTTGAAACCGAAACCGCTGCGAAGCCGCTCTAAAAATTTGAGCTAAGTAAAAATCACCAATCACCTTCAGAGAATTATTCACATTTTCCACCGTCTCTGAAACTTCTAAATAGTATTTGGCCGCCTCTTCAGTGGAACGCTCTGCCTGATTTTCAAAAACATTCCATCGTCGCCTCTCTAATGCGCTATAAAGATTGACCAACTTGCGCTCAAGAAGCAAATCGTAATAGCGCATCTCCAAAACCTGGCACAGAGCAAACTCAATGACATCTGGAACATCAAAAGAATCACTAGGTTCTACTACCAAAGCACTATTCCATGTTACCACATAAGCATCTTCTTTGCTATATTGAATAAGAGACTCTTTTATCATCGAATTGACTTGGGGACCAAATTGACATTGCTTTTCTCCTAATAGCAACCGTGCAACATCATAATATTGAAACATACGAGTCAAATCATCTTCACATTGGGGTAATTTTTTAAAAAAATATATTAAATAATCCTCAACAATATCCATTCCCACTTTGCGATCCGGATCTATTGCCATCAAGATTTGAGAGGCCTTATCACGAGCAATGGAAAGTAGACGATCATCATTTTCCAAGCGCACTCCTATGTCCACTAAATCTTCCCAATCATGGTTATTAAAGTGATAGACAAATAAAACACTTATAACTCCAAAGGGCCAGATCTTAACCTGGAGATCAAATTTTAATTCATCAAACTGATATCCCCCCATGGGTAACACCAAAGGGGCCTCCTTAATAATTAAAGCACGGGTTGGTTTTGAAAACTTAGCCCGTTGAGCAGACAAAAGGGTGTTTAGCCGCTCCTCAATCACACTTAAATTGAAATCAGGACCCACATCAAACATCCGGTAACACAAAATACGTCCTTCCATATTTCCTCTCTTTTCAAAAGTCCATGCTAAACATAATTACAAACTCACCCTCTCTCCGGTATTCTATTACATTCCGAACTCTGGGATGAATCAGAGGTTGTAATTGGGCTCGCAACCTTCCTGAAACCGAGAAATTTACCACAGTGGCAACAAAATACTCGAACGGACCAAGAGGTAACAAGGTTTTTATAGTTTCTATTACGTCGTTTCCTATTTGCTGCAGCTCAACGATAATTGAACAAATGTTAGTGTCTCGATACTTCACTGGAAGATGGGATTGTTGGTAACCTTGACAAGCAATAATCACATCTTGAAGTGTTCTTTGACGACCTCTTTCCCAAATATCGTCATTTTGTTGGGCAAATGACGGAGTGCTGAAAAACGAAAACAAAATAATTAAAATTATTAAACTCATTGTCCCTTAGGAGACTGATGATCATCTATGGAAGGTAACAGTTTTATTAAAGCCAGACCAACAATAGCCACCAATGTGCACAATGCGAAAAATCCAAACCAACCTAGATACTCAGCCAAATGCCCGGTAGGTGCAGCAATAAATACTCGTGGAATTCCCATAACGCTGGAAAGCAGGGCAAATTGTGTGGCGGTAAATTGCTTGTTGGTCATAAGTCCAATAAAGGTAACAAAAGCCGCTGTTCCCATGCCAGCACTAATATTTTCAAATAATATCACCCACGTGAGATGGAGTTCAGTCTTAGGCAAATAGACTAAAATACTAAATCCAAATGTAGAAAGCATCTGCAGCAGTCCAAAAATAAATAAGCCTCGATAGACAGAAAGATACCGTAGCCACAATCCCCCCAAAAAAGTCCCAAGGGCAATACCAGCCCAACCAAATATCTTAGTAATCCCGCCAATTTGGGTTTTCGAATATCCCATTTCCAAGTAAAAGGGCATAGTCATTTGAGACGCCATATTATCGCCAAGCTTATAAAACAAGATAAACGCCAATACCACCATAGCTCGATCCCGAGAAAAAAAATCTAAGAATGGAGCTACAACAGCCTCTTTTAATGATTTCGGAGGAGCAATAGAGGTGTTACTTTCTTTAGACCACAAAGTAGCAATCACCCCAAGACCTTGCAATCCAGCCATGGTAAGGTAAACAACAGACCACGAAACATGATCTGACATGATGAGCGCTAAAGATCCGGAAAGTAATCGCATGGCAAAAAGATATCCGGTTACATGAATACCGTTACCCCAACCAAATTCTTGGGGAGTTAATTGCTCCCTCCGCCAAGCGTCTAACACCACATCCTGACTGGCGCTAACAAATGCAACGAAAAATGCGATGACCGATATTAAGTATAAATCCGTCTTTGGTGACAACTGTCCCAACACTGCAATCAAAATTATCAACAACAACTGGGTTACCAACATCCAACCCCTTCGGCGCCCCAAAAAGGGATAGGTAAATCGATCCATTAATGGAGCCCATACAAACTTCCATGTGTATGGCAAGCCAACTAAGGCAAACCAGCCAATGGCGGCGGTAGATACGCCCTCGGTTTTCAACCAAGCATGAAGTGTCCCGCCTGTTAAGGAAAGGGGCAACCCAGAGGAAATTCCCATTAAAGTAAGTATCCAAAAGTTTTTATTTATAATGTTTCTCATGTTGATTAACTTATCTCATGTTGATTAACTTAATTAATCAACTTCGTTATTTTATAACTGTGATTCCAACTCTCCTAGCTTTTTGTGCATCTTCCACAATAAGTGACTCAAATAGGGGCGACGATTTTCATGGGTTGTTACCATAAGTAATTTTGTGATTTTTAAATCCCTGGGATCAGAATACAAAAGAATCAACATCTCCCTGATATAATCCGTGTTTAAAGTAATATAATTGTCTGTTCCCAGGCTTAGCTGAACACCCTTTTTTTCCCACCAAGAAAACGGGTGATCCTTATAATCATCAAGATGCCCTGTTAATTTTTTGTTACTGGATGGTAGGGTAACCAAACCAACACCCTTTTGTATCATCCTGTTTAAAACATCATGCTGATAGTGCTCTACCTCACGAGCCGTATGGAATTTGGCCTTCAAAAACAAGAGAGTATCCTCTTTGGTGAGAGGAACTCCTCCTAACAGTTTGTCCAAAACAAAAGTGGCGCAAGATGCCCAATCCAATTCAACTAATTCCCGATAATCAGGGTGGCTCGGATCGATAGGGATTCCTCTACTGTTTAACTCTATAACCCTTTGATACATTCGATGAAAATAGTAGTTGGGGTTTATTCCCAAACTGAGTCCGTGCTCTAAGGTGTCAATGTGCCAAATATTCATGGCATTATCCACCGCCTGAATCCCCTTTTTTAGGGTTTTAAATGTTTCTCCATGGTGCGATCGAATGCGAAATCCTCGATATTGGAGTTTACGAAATCCGCGACGAAACTCTGCAAAGTGGCCTTTGCGGTACAGCTCCTCTTCGTTACCGACTGTGTCTACATCTGTCATAACCCCAATCAAATCTGGGTAACGATCTAGTAACCGCACAATTTGATTAATCAAATGCTCAAAATGCTCTTGTCGGTTCTTAAATCGGCTAGCATCAAAAAACGATGCTTCCTTGCGAAAGGAGGGAGATAGCACAAAATGAAAATCGGGATGATTTTTTTGAAATGCTCTAAACCCCTGGTACAATCCCATTATCACATCCTCAACTTGGATTGTATCAGCGCCAGGTATTTCCTCCTCCGCCATACTGGTGGCCCGGGAAATAGAGAACTTAAGGCGTACGCTACCAATATTAAATTGATGATAAAGTTCGTGAGCCAAGTGATAGGCGCTCTCAAAATGGGCATTGCCATCTACAAGAATGATTTTGGGTAGATATAAAATTTTTAAGTATTGAGCAAATCCTTCGCCATCCTTTAGGCGAATCAATTTGTCGACATCCTCAACAGAGGAAATCTGAGTTCCTTTGTTACCATAAATCTGATACAGTTTATTTAAATAAAGTTGACTCTTCGGTCCTGACAAAAGTTGGTTTAATCGTGGATATATGAATTGTGCATTTAAGGATCCCGTCAAATGAATATGTTCCTCATGGTAGCGCAGCGGAAAACACTTAAAAAACTCATATAGTGCCTTAGAAACCGAATGGCTTAATAAACGCTGAATATCGATGCAGTCCTCATTAAAATCGGCTAGTTTCTTTTGAAAATCTACTATGATATCGAAAAGCGCTTGATCTTGAGTCTGTTGAACCTGATAGGCTAACAAATCCAATGTATCGGTTAGAGATATTCCATTGGTCTCAGCTATGATTTGGGTAATACGGAAGAAAAGCCGTTTCTCTGGGTTTGGTAAACTCTTCAGAGTATAGGAAATGCGCTCATCCCAATCCCTCATGGTTTCATGGTAACGATCTTTATGCTAGGGGTCGAGTCCTTTTTTCCGTGCCTTTACAGCAATCACCGCCTAACGTGAAGAGTAGGAGGCTTTATGTTAAAAGATCACACTAACCCAAAGGTCATTTCTTTCAAATATACCCTTAAAAACACAGAAGGCTTAACTTTGGATTCAAGCGAGGGAGAATCGGTTTCTTTTCTAACCGGAGCATCCCAAATACTTCCTGCCCTCGAAAAGGAACTTCTTGGTATGTTAATTGGGCAGAGAAAAACCATTCAATTGTCCCCCCTTGAAGCCTATGGTGAGCATAATCCTGATTTGGTCATTGAAGTGCCCCGTGAAGAGCTTTCTCACATTGAGATTCAAGAGGGAACCCTATTGCGTGTTCATGGTGACGAAGGAGGACAGGTGGTACGAGTGGTGGAAATTAATCAAAACCGAGTTACCTTGGACGGGAACCATCCCCTTGCCGGACAAACCCTAATATTTGATATCGAAGTGACCCACTCCCGAGACGCAACGGCCGAAGAAATTTCCCACGGCCATGCCCATGGCCCAGGTGGACACCGACATTAACCCTCTGAAGGTAAAGTAATTGAAAAACACGTTTTTTTGTGTCATACTATAAAGGTTGCTCGTAACCTGGATCCGTGATTTGTGAGCTCATGGTCGGTTACTGATTAATTAACAGTAAGGGGTGGAGCAACCCTCTTACTAGGAAAGGAAAGACCATGAGTACTAAGCTCTACGTCGGAAATTTGGCATATGCTTGTGACGATCAAACCCTCTTAAACACCTTTTCCGCTTTTGGAGAAGTGATTTCTGCACGGGTGGTTACCGATCGGATGTCTGGCCGCTCCAAGGGGTTTGGCTTTGTAGAAATGGCCGATCCCTCGGCGGCATCAAAAGCCATTCAAGAAATGAATGGAAAAGAGCTTTTGGGACGCAATATCAATGTGTCCGAGGCGCGCCCCCAAGAGGAACGTCCCCGCTCTCACTCCCGAGGGGGAGATAGTAGACGATTTGGTGGCAGTGGACATGGCGGAGGAGGCGGATCGCGCTATTCCAACAGATCGCGCCGATAACCAGGAGCTTGCACTAGCAGCTTGCACCAGCAGCTTGCGAACGGGTAACAACATAGGTTAGTAAAATAAAGGTGAATCTGATCGGTCCCTACATTGATCCTATTTCTGTTACCCAAGCAATTTTTCTATTAGAGAAATCACAACCTGTAGCCATTCCCACAGAAACTGTTTATGGCTTAGCGGCACCCATCAAAGATTCGGAGGCGATCCGTCGGGTTTTCGAGTTAAAAAAACGACCCTTTTTTGACCCGCTTATCGTGCACATTGACTCCTTTGCTCAACTTTTCCATGTGGCGGATCCAGAGCAGGAATTAGTGCCTATTTTAAAAAGCCTAGCGGATGCCTTCTGGCCTGGTCCATTAACAGTTGTAGTAAGAAGGCGAGAAGGGCTTTCGCCCCTTATTACGGCCGGCCTTGATACCGTTGCCGTTCGCGTACCACGCCATCCCACCGCCCTTCACATCATCCACGAGGTCGGTCCTTTAGCCGCCCCAAGCGCTAATCTCTTTGGAAAAACAAGTCCCACCCGCGCTGAGCACGTTACTGATGCCTTTCAAGGGCTGGTCCCTGTCGTTGACGGGGGGCCCTGTTTCGTTGGTATTGAAAGCACTATAGTCCTATGTCAAAAGCCTGCGACACTGCAGATTTTGCGCCAGGGAATGATCCAACAAAAAGATATTGCCTCCCATCTACAATCAAAAAATTTCTCTGTTACTTGGAATAGCTCTATAGCCTATGAAGGCAATGCAGTGCTAGCACCTGGAACCCTAAAACACCACTATATGCCTCAGTCTCCCCTGGTTGTCTCAAGCGATCCCTTACCTCCCGAACAGGTTTTACAGCAAATTTTTCAAAAGTACTCCCATCGGGGTAACATTGCGTTAACCTCGGAACCAAAAGAAAATCAACAAAACGAAATTCCCGTGTTGTCTCAAATTGATCCTCATCAAATTGGGTATCTAGAGCTTCCCTTGACGGATCCAACCCTATGCGCACGCCTGCTCTATCATGAGTTTCACCAGAAATCCAAACGTTACCCACTTTTGTTTCTGTATTGGCCTGCTTCTCATACCGGCGGAGACTGGGCTCCCATTTGGGAGCGCATTACCAAGGCGGCCACCATCCGATTAGGCCTCTTTGCGCAAGTCACCTGAAATCATAACAGGACGAGGCTTGCTACCATTGGCTGGACCAACAATACCACGGGCCTCTAGCATCTCTATAAGACGTGCCGCCCTTGGATATCCTAAGGAAAACCTTCTCTGAAGAAGGCTAGCACTGACTTCTTTTTGGGTTTTTAACCATTCATATATGTCGCTCAATAATTCATCTTGATTATCATCTGAATCAGCAAAAAAGGAGTGGTTACTAGAATCTAAGCTTTCTTGAGCGGCTTCTAAATCGATTAAATAACCAGTCCCTTCTTGTTTTCGCCAAAAATCTGTTACCGAATGAATATCACGATCTTTTAAAAACGGTCCATGATAACGAACTAAATGGGCTGATCCCGGTCCACGAAATAACATGTCACCCGAGGCTAACAAACGCTCTGCTCCTCCTTCATCTAAGATAATTCGTGATTCCATGGCGCTTGCTGTTTTAAAAGCAATACGACCTGGAATATTGGATTTTATGGCTCCGGTAACAAACTCTTTGCGTGGAGATTGCAAACACAAAATTAGGTGAATACCACATGCTCGCGCCTTTTGCGCCAGACGAATCACCGAATGTTCCACATGGCCTTTATCTACACTCATAAGATCGGCAAACTCTTCCACTATGATCACTAAATAAGGTAACGGCTCCCAATAATAGGTTTGATTTATCTTACCCGGAGTTGACTCTATCTGGCGGTTTTCCTCGAAGCATTGTTGTTTTTCCTGTTCTGTTAATTTGGTAACTGTTTCATTAAAAGCCTCAATACCGCGCGCTCCGAAGCGGCTCATCGAACGATATCGTTTTTCCATCTCTCCAACCGCCCATTTCAAAGCCGTTACCGCCTG
>JANWYU010000213.1 GCA_025055135.1 Pseudobdellovibrionaceae bacterium
ACACTCCTTGTAGCCTACGGCTTTTAGAGCAGGCCAATCCTGTTGTTGGCGCAGAATAAATCCTTCGACTTCTTCGAGAAGACCATTCTGGATCATTTGATGTACCCGTTGCTCAACCCGATTAAGAAGCCAGTTTTTATCTGCTTTTAATCCAAGCTTTAGTAAGGGAAAGGGAAATGGGTGAGACTGTGTCTCATATTCTTTTTGAATTTGAGTAAGAGATTTATTGTGTTGGCGTAATATCTCTAAGGCACGTACAATTCGATAGGCATCATTAGGGTTGATTCGTTTAGCCCATTGGGGATCACGAGCGCATAATTCCTCATAAAGAGAACCCAGTCCTTTAGTGGTTTTTTCCCTTTCTAACTGGAGGCGCACCTCATGATTGTGAGGCGTAACGGGTAACAAACCCTTTTCTAGGGTTTGCAGATAAAAACCACTCCCACCAACTATAAAGACAAATGGTACTTCCTGAGCTTGAAGTTCATAAAGCTTATTCATGACTGTACGATAAAACCAGCCAACCGTAGCCGTTTCAGGGTATGCTAAAACATGAAACAGATGATGGGGTACTTGGGCTAAATCATGGTCACTAGGGGCGGCTGATCCGATTTTAAGCCCTTGATAGAATTGAATACTATCGGCGTTGATAATATGTCCCTTCGTGGATTGGGCTAATTTTATGGCGAGTTGACTTTTTCCTGTTGCCGTAGGTCCGCAGATAATAATTACATTCATGTTACGTGCGGCAAAAGTCTTTCTCTAATTCACGAAAGGGATAGAAAACTGCTACCGGTCTGCCATGGGGGCAGAATGAAGAAAAAGAATAGGTATCCATATTTTTTAAAAGTGCTACCATCTCTTGAAGAGATAGGGCTTGCCCGGCGCGAATGGCACCATGACAGGCTTGGGTGGCTACCCAATGATCCTTCCAATCAGCTACGGCTAAAGTGGTTTCATGTTCCAGCAGTTCGTGGGCCATTTGGTGCAACAATTGTGGCAAACAACTCTCTTCAATCCAGTCGACGTGTTCGGTAACTCCAATAGTACGAGGGCCTACTTCTTCAATTTGAATTCCTAATTGGCGGATTTCGTTTTTATTTTTTAATAATATTTCTTTTTTTTCTGGAGACATATCTATAAGTAACGGGTAAAGCATTTTTTGAAACGCCATGGTTTGCGATTTTAAATTTTGTTGGATTTGTTCGAAGCGAATCCGCTCATCAGCAGCATGTTGATCAATAATCACAATAGCGTCAGGGCTTTCGCAAACTAAATAGGTGTTACGCACCTGACCTATAATTTTTAACTCAGACCAAAAGGTAGGATGGGAGGATGGATTTTCAGATGAAATTTTGGTATCTGGTGGGGTCGTTAAGCCTTCACGAATGATAGAATTAGGGATATGTACTTGAGGTATTGAACCATTTCTTTCCAAATGTAGAGTACTTGAATCATGTAAAAGATTCAGCTGGCTCCCAGCAGGGGACGAGAAAACAGGTATATTGGTTTGATAGCCGTCGGGTATTTCGTTTATTGGAAGTGTTGTTGACTTTAATGTCCCATTCGGTGAGGAGGCGTCTAACCCTTTAGAAAGCGAAGAATTTTGCTCAAGTGCCCTGCGGATAGTGCTACTCACTAAGTGAAAAATCTTACCAGGTTCCGTAAAGCGTACCTCAGACTTGGTGGGACTTACATTGACGTCCACCTTTTCGGGAGGAACAACAATGCTAACGATAATTTTGGGATATTCTTGATGCATAAGAATACTGCGGTAACCCTCCATAATTGCTGCAAATAGGGAACGATCGTTTATCAAGCGTTTTTGTACAAAAAGCCAGACCGATTTGTTTGAATGTGACTTATCATGGGGATGGGCATAGTAAATCTGGCACTCCATATTATTTTCTTTACTTGAATAACTAAATACGGTTGGTGTTTCTAG
>JANWYU010000215.1 GCA_025055135.1 Pseudobdellovibrionaceae bacterium
AAGCCCAAGAGAAATAGCAAGTACAAACCACTTACTGTGACTAATCCCGCTAAAAAAACAGCAAACAACAATCGACGTCGGTTTTTAACCCACGCACTACTATCCATTGCTGCTCCCCTAAAAAGCCCTTCCCATCTGGTGCAACCCACTTGCGATGTAAACTCATGTAAACCCTATTTGAATTTTTTTCTAAAATCTAAAAAATTCTTCTCTCGACGATTTGTTTCCTATATGAATTCTTTCCCAAATTACCAGCGGTAAAAGGCATAAAAAACACGGGCAAAAAACGAAAAACAAAGGAAAAGTTATGTCTATTTCGATGTTATTAGCTAGCCATCGAATCAATTTGGGGTTGGGATTATACTTGCACTTAATGTGGGTGGTAATGCTCGGTATCACATGGCCCAGTTATGCCAAACAATCGAAAGTCTCCAAAGACCATGGAATAGTTTGTGATCAATTAAAATCCCAACAGATGATTCATCCCGATTTTTTTAATCCCAGACAACCCTTTCCGCTAGATCTTTTGGAACGATACGTATGTCAAGGGAGTCAGGGAAGCACCCCAGGCGAACGGCTTCTTATTAAATTAGAAGCGCCCTCCAGTTGTAAAAAGTTTGCGATCCTTTTGCAAAAAAATGATCCCCCAGGTTACCCATCCCATTCACAACGTCTGCCTAACTATTATGTGAATCTCGTTGAGTGTGTCGATACGGGTGTCGATAAGGGTATCGATAATGTTTTAGTTTTACATAAAACCACCATGTGTTACTTGGTTCCATTAAGTGCCGACTCCTATTTTGTCCGATTAAACGACATGGAAAAAACGTTTAAAGAATTAAATTTTCGTTTCTGGTTTTCGGGAACAGTGCTTTTTGGTTCTCCCGTGCTCTTATCCATAGCAGGCCAATCAAAGAACTACCTCTGGTTTTTGTTGGGCTCTATTTTGGTATTTTCTGGCATTATGGGCCATGATGCCAAATGGCATTGGCTTTACAAAAGCCTACCCAATTATATTCGCAAGGGGACTTCACAACAAGATATTCGGAAAAATCCCATCATTTCCATCAATGCTCCCGGTATTTTTTTATTAGAAAGGTTCGCTAATTGTTATGGCGCCGCCTGTTGCTTTGTTAATAACATCCCCTGCCACTGTCGGTAAAAAAAAGCTAAAAGAATTCCAAATTTTGGTGGGGGTCTGTTTTCGCCTCTAATCCCTTGATTTTCCTCATGTCTTTTTTCAGGAATTGACGACGTCAGTTGGTCAGTCTCTTAGTAACCCCTGATTTTGGGCAATTTAACCGACTCATTTCGTCGTGAATTCAGCCGGAGTTTATCCTCTCTCAAATAAAATTGCGAGAAACTTGGTGGAGGTGGGGGGAATTGAACCCCCGTCCGAGAAAGCTCCGTAAGAGGCAACTACCATCATAGTTTGTGTTTTTTTACCCCCTTAAACCGTCCACAAACAAACTTTTTAAGGGGGGGGTGTGAGTTACAATTTAAGCCTGCCTACTCACACTTAAACAGGCCGAGCCTTTGTAATCGACGGACCTTAGCAAGACCAAAGGCTTATCTCACTAAGTCCGGCATGCCTCATTAGGCAGCTAAAGCAACGTAGTCGTTTCCGACTATTTGGTGCACATTTTTTACGAGGTCCTCATGCGCCTCGGATGGCTCCTCTACACTTCATCATCCCCGTCGAACCCAGATCACCCCCGGGGACCTTTAATAATATGGTTACAACTACCCGAAAGACAAGGGGGACCTCGTGGGACTGACTACCGAGGGGTTACTGATGATGAGAGGAGGGGGTGACAATGGGGTAAATAAACATCTATTTATTTTAACAAGAAAAAGACAACCAAGCCCTTAGGCCTGAAATTGCAGTTATCCATGTTATCCACTAGTTTTTCCACAGGGGACTTTAGAAAATCAACCGATTTACCGAACTATATATATTGGTATGGTGAAGGGACTGCGCCGTTTTATTATCATCAAGCACGAAGAAACTAATAGATGTGCGCCCCCACAAAAAGGGATTGCCAATCTCATCATGGCCATTGCGTTAGTCATTTCAATCGTTGCCTTTTGGTACAGCTTTAATTTGATCAATCAAAGCCAAAATCTTGAGCAACTAGAACATTTAAAAGTCAGCGTAGAAATTTTAAAATCCTCACTTAAAAATATGATAGAAAATAATGAAATCTATAATTTTAATTTTCAGAAAGTTATCACACCCATCCAATATCCGTCCTTAGCTCAATGTGTTCTCAAAAATGAAGTAAGAGACGGTTGCGAGGCGCCATTTCATCTGGCACTAAAATTCTCCGAATCAGAAGCCCCCTTTGTTGGTTCCATTCACCAGCCGGCCAAATACTCTTTTACGGGCCTCGCCTGTGGGGTTGGTTCGGTAGATGCCCAATGTCCAATAGGATTTTACAACGAATGCGTTATGAGATGTCCAGGTAAAGGCATTTCAGACACTTCAGGCGCTTGCCCCCAACGAAAAAAAATTTATTGTAATTTTAAAGTGGTTCTGCCCAATTTCCAATATCTTGCTAATCCAGAATTACTTAACAAAGATTTTGAAACTCAAGTCTTTTCACTTGTAATCAACTCTACGGGCAGTTCTTGGGTATTCGTTAAAGAATAGAAAAATTTGACTCAAATTGAGAAATATTGAAAAAAAATAAGAAAAACTATGAACAATTTAGTAACTAAATAAGTTTGTACTTGGAAAACCCGAAATTGGAATGGCAAGATAAAGAATAAAGACAAGATAAAGAAGGGGAGTTGGAGCTCAATATCGCGAGATCACTAACAAAAGTGATTCATTTCAAAAAATTTAAAATTTATTAAATTAAAAGTGAACAAAAAAACAAGACTCGTCATGGTTACCATAAAAACTAACATAAAAAATACTACAATGACTGTATCGCGAGGGATGAGTGGTTTTACCCTTACAGAAATCATGATTGTTTCTATTATTTTTGGAATCATAGCCTTATCGATGACCTCTTTGATGGTTTATCTGAATTCCTCATTAAAAACAGCACACGATTCTTTGAATTATCGCTATTTAGTTCTTGAGCTTATTAACCTGTTAAAAAATCCGTTGAGTCTAACCTACTCTGCACAAAATGCTAAAAATACCAAATTTCGAGAGTGTTTTTTAGGGAGCTCCAATCAGTGCGTTCATATGCAAACCCTTCCGTTCCTGGCCCATTCCAGCGTAAAATCTGAAGCAGCTGTGGACTCTAACGGAAATCCCATCATGATAGCCCCAGTCTTAGGGGGGATACCTGGTCATGATTGTGATACCACTAAATTAAACTCTGTTTATTACGATCTAAATGGGAAGAAATGTGACTGTGAGAGCGACCCTGTGCAATGTCCCATCCAGTCCACAACATTATTTAGACCATATTGTGCAAACGGGGCCAGTCACTGCTCCAAAGCATCTGCTCTTGAGTTAATTCTCGAACTTAAATTAAGAGACGATATACCAACCCATTTAAAGTCAAAATCCCATTTCAAATCCATTCCACCAACGCGATATAAGTTTTTTTTCGATTTATCCCTGAGTTCTGAGTATTATATCGAATTTCAGAAGGCTGACGCCTATGATTTAATTCCGAATCCTCCCCATCCTGACATCGAACGTTTGTATCAAAGCTTAACATCATCCCAAATTAGAATGGGCGAAGGTTTAGCCTTTCGTAATCCAAATGCCGCAAAGTTTCTCTTTCGTTTTAATAGTCCTCAACCCATAAAAACAATCAAAGTACTAAGATATGTTTACCCAGACGAATGCACCATAATCAACATTGGCAATAGTAAATGTCCTTTTCCTCAGGATTCTGATTTCCAAGTTCTTACTGAATTAGATGCCCACGAGAAAACGAAAGACACCTTTAATTTTGAAGATCTTTTGACAGTAACAATGGGTAAGGTAATTGATTATCGCTTAGTCGCCTACAATAGTGCTAACCATCCCGTTCTTCAAAATGTATTCGACTTAAGGGCTTACTATGTCAATCCTGGTACCGTGTCGGTCGCCCCACCGATCAACGATGGTCAAGCCGCCGTTTATATTGGATGCAGTAGTGCAAATCCAAATAATACCTTCGTATTCCAAGCTGAGGCTGATAATGGTTGGTCGAGTTTGGAGGCTTTAATTAGACAGGAAGGGACATCGGCTTGGATCCCTTTTCCTGGATTTAACGCCTTTAATCCATCTTTAACAACTCCTCAAAATATTGTGATCGATTCTGTCCACCTTAGTCCCAATAAAATTTATGAGGTGCTGTTTAAAGGAACCCCCAATCATGGCCCCATTGTTACCGATCGTAAGTCATTCCGAACTCTACCTGGAACTACCGGAGAATTTAAAAATTGGTTAGAGCCTGCTTCCAATCAATTAAGGGCTACATCGGATATTCGTGTGAAGTTTCACTTTTCACTACCATGTGGAGAGAATGTTGCCTCCGCTAAAATTCGAACTGAAAATCAAGATGGCTCCGAAATCACGCCCTGGATCGACCTAACCCAATCCTGCGATTTAACTCATAATATCACGAATGAATATGAATGTAATGAAATCATTCCATGCGGAACATGGACGGGAACCGCAAAACGTGGAAAACAGTGTGTTGAATTTCCAGAAACGCAAATCTATTTACGACTAGTAATTATTGGCTCTAATCAATCACGTTATGAAATGTTTAAAGGTTTTGGCGTTACATCAAAGCTTTTTTTCCAAGTTAATGATTCATCGGTGAATTTTCTGGCGGTGAGTCCTGCTGCAGTTGATATCCCTAAACTCAGCTTATCCACGTTACCCATTGTGGTAGATTTAGTGAACGCAAGTAACTTGTTACCAAGCGATTCTGTTAATTTCAAAGTTACCCACTTAGAAAACGGCTTTAGTTCGTTACATACTTGTAAACTGGGATCAGGAGAGGCCTCCAGCTATTCTGATGGAAAATGTACTTTAAATGTAAGTCCACCACCTTTAACTGCGGGAATTTTAAAAATACAGATCCTGAATGATGAATTGTATGAAATGTTACCACATCGCTCCACTTCTCAAATAGAAATAATTCCTGCATCGATCTTTGACTGTTCATTAAAAAAAATTTGCCCGCCGGGCAAAACCCTTAAGCACATTGTGAGATCTCACAGTAACATTCAGCATGATAACGCAACAACTTATAACCTAAATCCGATCTCTAAGACTCGATATCAAGGGGGACATCTTTTAAAATCCTCATCATCCAGTATCGATTTTTACGCCATTGTTAGACCAAAAACCTATAGTACCTATCCTGCAAATCATTCCACCATAATTCTTGACCGACCTTTCGGAACAGGAAGTTACGTAGCCCGACTCCGGTTACGTAAACGTTTCAATTTGTGTTCATACTCTGATGGCTGTTTTCAACAGCTGTTACATTGGCCTAGTAGAAATCATTTCGACCATGAACTTCCGAACTTTTCCCCAACCAACACGAGTAACGGAATCCCTCGCTTTAACGTTGGCTTTAATCCCACGGAAGGAATGGGAGAATGGTCTCAACATGCAACTACAAGCCTGCTTATCATGCAAGAGTGTTTTTGCGAATGACGTTGTTTTAATGCTGTAAGGCCCCCTTTTTTCAGATTGAATGAAGTTACCAGAAGAGTCGAAAAAAGCATCTCAGACAAGAGCTGCGACCTTAGCATCACTTTTTTTTCTGAGAGATTATTAGAGTTTCAAGAAGAAAAAAGAGATTGTGATAAGTGATATTTTGGGAATAGCAATAAAATCAATTCAATTGACCTATAAAACTTTCCACTCCCTCCGATTCCTGTTAACCAAATAGAGGTTTATTTTAACGTTGCCCGCTTATTGAAAGAGGGAGAGGTTATGTACCAGTTTGAAAGTAAATCCTTTAATCGAATTTGGGTTTTTGAGTGTGATACTATCATTATGCTTCACGGCCTGAGACGTGGTAGAGGTAGTGGACCTGGTGGTGGGCTTCCTCCGTCGGTCCTCTTAGTTATACTCAATATGTCTTCAGTTATGTCACTTATCTTTTCTTGGACAGATGTTGTCGGCGAAAATAATTATATAGTTCTTGAAAAAAAAATCGGGACAGTCTAATTTTAACCAAGGTGCAGGTGACCGGTTTGGATGGTCTATTGCTCTGTCCACAAATGGCAATACTCTGGCTGTAGGCGCGATCGAGGAAGATAGCAGTGCTACTGGCGTAAATGAGAATGGGAGTCAATCAGACATTAATACACCGAATTGATTTTCCTCAGGCCTGAAAAATACTCATGTTTATTGTTAATTAATTTTCCACCACTTTCAAAATTATGTGACACCATAGCTAGCAAGCTGATCAGTAACACCAGTAACAACAAAGCCCCAAAGAGACGCATCTACCCCCCTCATCTCCAAAAATTATGAAAATTTTATTTAAAGCCGTTAAAATAACACCCTAATTGCTGCAATGAAATCAAAGTCATTATTAAAGGAATAACTCCCTTCAGTAATTTGGCCATTATCAGATTTGACATAATTACCTTCCCGATTTTTCAAATAAATGCTGAGCCCAAAAGCCCCAAATGTATTTTGGGATCAACAATCAATCGAGCGATCCCAATGGGTCGCAGAGCCTTCACTGTAATCTAACTTCACGTTTATAGGCTTCTGGACGGATGATATAGCAGAAAATCGTGTATAGTTAATGGAGCCTCCTATGATGGCCTGTCCGATGTCTTTTTCAAAAAAATAGCTCAATGAATATGATTGTTGACTTGCCAATTCAGCAAAGGATTGATTACCATGCTTTTTTCTATATGCCGTTTCATTTGCTAGCAATAATTGTGGCCCATGTCGAAAACCACGCTGTTCGTGGCCTTGAGCAAGATTATAGCCCAACAATATTTCGGTAAGCGTTGAGCCCCTGTAAGCGTTATCTAGGGCAGCAGAATCATTTCCCGGCGAAAAAGAAATAGCATAATAGAGCTTATAATTTAACTGGCCCAGTAACCTAATTCCCGGCTCCCTCGCACTTGATCCTTTTAGAGAAAGGCCATTACTTACTGTTAAATCTGTGTTGGCTTGAAATGGTAAAAAGACTTCAAGATTAAACTGCTTATTAATCCCGTAACCGAGTCGTAAGGTGTTGATGACAGTATTATACTTTGCATTTGATACGTTATTATTATTGTCTTTAAGCCGTTCCGAAATATCAGTCGCATGATATTCATACATGAAAAACATAACGTCGCTATTGACTCGAAAAAGATATTCCGATCTATTTTCTATATTTGTCGCGCTGTCATTGCTACGAGCGAAAACCACAAAAAAGCAGATTGTGTTAAAAGAAATTAAATAAACAATCCTAAATAGAGCCTTAAACAATATTAGTTTATACATTCATGACCTCCTTGTTTTTAGTTTCTGAAGAAACGATTTTTGGTTAATTTCGAAAATTCCAATTTAACACAGATTCAGATTGTCCTAGTGGAAGACTGAAAATTTGGTAACTGGTTGCTCGTAAATTATGTGTTAATGCCCGCTTTTCTTCATTACCATGGTAACATAGTTATAAAGATAAAGAGCGAAGCATGTTCTGAGTCAGAGATGAGGAGCGTATCCACAGCAATATCAGCGCCTTCAAATTTTGCAGTTGCATTCGATTCCTTCTCCTCAGTTTTCTTCAATTCGAACAATATATTTCAAAACAAATTAGCGATTAATGTATAAAAAAAAATCCCCCCAAAACCTTTTTGGGGGGATTTGTCATTATTATCTAAACAATTTGCTTAAAAATTATAAGTAACAGCGACTTGGGTCATTAGGTTCGATGAATCAAGCTTCGGATCTGTAGGCGGATTGGAGTTGTTCCAAGCAGTTCCAAAAGAGACTCGACCATCAACTAAGAAAGAGCCTAATTTTAGCCCGGCTCCAGCCGCATAGGTGGGTGATCCAACCAAAGTATCTGTAAAATTACCTAATTTAGTTGTTCCTAAGAGAACAGCCTGACTTATAGATCCCCTTAGAACTAACCATGAAAGCGCTTCGGCCTCAAATCCAAAATACACAGGAAGCGTAGACGTTTCACTAGTTATATTTGTACCCGTGGTCTTTTTCTGACTGTAAGCAACACCATAAAAAAATGTATTATCATTTTTATTCAATCGACGCTCAATTCCTAAAACATGTTGTGACTGGGTTAATGAAGTTGAATTTGTAGTCACACCTTCAACCTCAGCATTGGAAACATCCACAAAAAGCCTCAAATCATCTAAAATATCGTACTCCACTTGAGCTCGATAATTTCCTTTACCTTTAACTTCCTGATTATTGCTTGTATTTTTTATTCTTGCTGCAAGCCCAACGCTGACATCTGCACGCCAACCTTCTCCATTAACCCCCAGTGATAGACCCGAGGCATTCTTTTCATAGTTATTCGATTCACTCTTGGAATTGGCATAAAATAAGTTAAGCGCCCATTTAATTCCACCCATATCACGACCGTAGAAGAAGTTCAGAGGATTATCAAACTTTGTGTATGGAGCATTATCAAAAGGGGAACCAAATTGTGCCCATAATTTTGTTACCAATGGATTATAGCCAAAGTACAATCCGTATTTTGATTCATTGTCGTTAGATAAAAGAAACCCACCAGTGGCATTTTCATAAAGAACCTGATCGCCAAACTCCCCACTCCACATTACGGAAGGCTGAGCAAACATTTCGACAAAATCTTGCTTTACGGTACGGGATCCCTGTAGTGTATCTACGCGAACCTGTGAAGCAAACGCTGCCTGCCCCAGGCTAACAGCTGCTAAAAGTAATAGTAACTTCCTCATACTTTTTCCTCCTTCGTATTTTCACCTGTTTGGTAACACCCATGGCGCCCTTTTGTACACCCTGAGCGTTTTCATTCCTTTCTTTTAATTGAACCCTATTTTTTATTTTTTACAAGCTTGCGGTGCGTAAAAATGAGGGTAACGCTGTGTTACTTTTTGAACACAAAAGCCCCACTCGCTAAGCAAGACATTTCCCATGACAAAAAGGCTCTCTTTCATTTTAATGCCATAACATGAGTTACCCGAAAAAAATGAAAGGCATTGTCAAACGACATCCTGATGGTTTTGGTTTCTTTATTGCCGACGATCCTACCCAAGCAGATGCGTATATTCCCGCTCATTTTATGAAAGACGTCATGACCCACGATCGGGTAACAGCCATGGTATATCGCGAAAATCGTAAAGAACGCTTTTGGGCCAAAATTATTTCCATCGATGAACGACACTGGAAAACTATCGTTGGGCCCCTCACTCGTAGAAATTATCAATGGGTGATTTGCGATCAAGAAGGCGCTTGGGGTCAAGACGTTTGGGTGCAAAGCGACGGGCTTCCCTGGGAACGCGAGTGGCAGGAACGCCAGTTGGCCGTGGTAACCCTTTTAAGCTACCCCGATAGTCCCAAAGGATTGGTGGGGAAAGTAATTAAACTCCTTGGTCCCATTGAAAACGCCGCGTACGATGTAGAGCGAGTGGCTCGCTCTCTCAACATCCCCTTTGACTTTCCCTCCGAAGTTTTACAAGAAGCCCAGACCTTTTCTACCCAAGTTACCGAAAGTGACTGGAAGGGTAGAGCAGACTTGCGCCATCTGCCCTTTGTAACCATCGATGGGGCAACAGCAAAAGATTTTGATGATGCCATCTTTGTTAAAAACCAACGCTCCTCTTATCAACTATTAGTAGCCATAGCTGATGTATCCGCCTATGTTAAACCCCAATCGGCCATTGATCGCGAAGCCTACGACCGAGGAACAAGTTGTTACTTTCCCAATTTTGTTATTCCTATGCTTCCTGAAATCTTAAGTAACGAACTATGTTCCCTAAAACCAAACGTACCTCGCCTGGCCTTTGTTTGTGATATGCTCATTGATCGTACAGGGCAGTTAAAAAAATTTTCCTTTTATGAAGCCGTAATTCAAAGTCATGCTCGCCTCACTTACGGTATGGCCCAAGAAATCATTGATCGCGGCTTATGGCCCGATGGGATGGAGCCCTCTCCCCACTCTCGGTCCATTTTGAAAATGCTCAAAATAGCGGCCCAATTGGCTCAACTACTTTTGGATCGTCGCCTCAAATTGGGCAGCCTTGACCTGGAAATTCCAGAGACCGAGGTGCTTGTTGATGGACTCGGTAACCCCATTGAAATTCTAAAAACCCGACGCCTTTTTGCCCATCGCCTAATCGAAGAGTTTATGCTTATGGCCAACATGGCCGCAGCCCTCATGCTAGATCAAAGCCAACTCCCTGGCATTTACCGCATTCACGAAACCCCCAAAGAAGATCAAATAGAGCACCTAGCTCGCTTTGCCAAAGGCTTCGGGGTAAGGATTAATCCCCGAAGCTCAAAGCTGCAGCTAGAGCTACGTCAGGCCTTACAAAAAGTAAACTCCCCAGTTCATGGAGAAATCTTGTCCAACCTCATTTTGCGCTCCATGAAACAGGCCCGCTATAGCTCAGAAAATGTGGGGCATTTTGGCCTGGCTTTTAGTCATTATACACACCTAACCTCTCCCATCCGCCGTTATCCCGACCTTATTGCCCATCGCCTCATCAAAGCCCTCCTGACAGGCCAAAAACGAAACTGGCCATCTGCCGATGAATTGGAGGCATGGTGCACCTGGCTTTCCAGCACTGAGCAACGCGCCATGAAGGCTGAGCGTCAAGTCATTGCCATCAAAAAGGCCCGCTTTATCGAAAATTTCATTGGGCACATTTTTAACGGTGTGGTTACTGGTGTTACCAAATTTGGCCTTTTTGTAACCCTACGAGAATTTGAAGTTGATGGCCTCATTCACGTGGAGCAACTAAGCTCCGGAGGGCAGGGGGAATGGGAGTTTAACGAAGAAACCTTGAGTCTCACCGAGCGACGCTCCGGATTCACCTACCGCCTGGGAGACCGGGTGATGGTGCGGGTTATGTCCAGTAACATTAGTGAGGGAAAAATAGATTTCACCTTAGCTCAGGACTCCCTCTCTAAATTAAAAACCATCAAATCAGGCTCATCCTCCTCTCAACAACTTTTTGATCCTGGACAAAAACTCATTGAAGCCCTCCAGAAAAGGGGC
>JANWYU010000027.1 GCA_025055135.1 Pseudobdellovibrionaceae bacterium
TAGTAACTTTACAGGTAGACCGGGAACTCCCCAGAAAATGAAAGAAGCCTCGTTATTACTACAAAAATTGCGACCTGATATTATTGTAGATGGGGATATTCAGGCTGATGCTGCCATTAACGAAGAATTACTAAATCGGCTGTTTCCCTTTAGTTACTTAAAACAGCCGGCCAATATTTTGATCTTTCCCAACTTAGAATCTAGTAACATCGGATACAAACTACTGCAGCAACTAGGACGTGGCGAGGTACTTGGTCCTTTTCTTATAGGAGTTAAGGAAGCAACCAATGTCTTGCAACGAACGACTACCGTGGAAAATATTTTTAATTCGGTAGTGCTTACCACTTTAAATGCCCAAATTGTTCAATTGAATCGACAACAAAATCCAAAATGACCAAAGCCATTTGTGTGGGAGTGGGGCTCAAAAGCGAGCCCGTTAGTAAAATCAAAGAAAATTTAATGGAATTAGTAGAGCTAGTGGTAGCAAATGATTGTGAAGTGGTAGGATCAATTACTCAAATTCTATCCCAATACAATCCAACCTTTCTTATCGGAACGGGCAAAGTGGAAGAGATCAAAAAAATGATCCAGGATTTGGGCGCTAATCTGGTAGTTATTGATCACCAGCTCAGTGGTGGGCAGACCCGCAATCTGGAAAAAGAGTTACAAGTTAAAGTGTTGGATCGTAGTCAAATCATATTAGAAATCTTTTCCAAACGGGCGAAAACCTTCGAAGGAAAACTGCAAGTTGAGCTTGCCCAATTAATGGACCAACTCCCCCGCATGGTGGGAGCATGGATGGATTCTCTTAGTCGTCAAGGAGGTGGAATTGGGACCCGCGGTCCAGGGGAAACAGCTTTGGAACAAGACAAAAGACGCATCCGGGAACGCATTCAACTAATCAGAAAAAAGCTAGAGGTGGTACGTAAAAATCGCGCCCAAAATCGAGAAATGCGCAAACAATCTGAAATCGTGTCCTTTGCTCTAATTGGTTACACCAATTCCGGAAAAAGCAGTTTATTACAGCGTCTTACAGGAAAAACGGCTTTTATTAAAAATCAGCCCTTTGCTACCCTAGATCCCATGACCCGAAAAATATTTTTAGGTCCTGGCTTTCAAGCCGTTGTTACCGACACAGTAGGATTTATTCGCAAAATCCCACCCCAACTAATTGAGGCCTTCAAAGCTACTTTGGAGGAAAGTGAGGAAAGTGATTTTTTAATTCATGTGATTGATTTGTCCCATCCCCAAAGGGATCAACACATTGAAGTAGTAGAAAAAATTATGGAAGAACTAAAATGGGATCATAAAAAGGTTATTTATGTTTATAACAAAGTCGATATTGCTCCGATTGAGGCACGCTTTCAGGTTAAGGGTTACCCCAGAGTCTTCGTTTCTGCCCTTACGGGAGAGGGAATTGATACCCTCAAAGAATTAATGAAGGAAATGATCACTAATAAAACGGTTGAAATGGAGTTTTTCTTTGCCCTTCACCAACAACAAGATTTTTTCAATTTTACTCGCGACGCTGATCTTATCTCTCAAAACTCAGGACCGACCGGAACTCACGTTAAAGCACGAATCAAAAAAGATTTAATTGGACGTTGGAGTCAGTTTTCCATACAAAAATAAATGCGTTGCGGATCAACGCCAAAATCTAATAGTAATCGATACAAGCGCAACAATATTTCCTCCCTCAAAAGTTTTGGGTAACGTAACTTGCCTGAACGAGCAAGAACCATGGGATGCTGAAAGATCAAACTATCTGGATAATTGCGCTGCACCTGCTCCCCAACTTCTTTGCTAAAGCGAACCACCCCCAAGGATATGTATTGTATGTTTGGCAATAGCCGTTCACTGGCTAATTCAGTAAATAATTGGCAATAGTGATTCTCAAAATCGTTCACATAGGTTACTGGGTCTAGGTGCAGCCCCAATTGGTAACCATATTCCATCAGTTGCTTCATGGCTTTAATTCGCAAGTGGGGAGAAGGAACTCTTAATTCTAAGGAAGAGGCTAAACTTGGGGGCGATAAGGAAAAGGAAATAAACCAGTTGGGAAGAGGAGTAAATTTCTTAAGATGGTTTACATGAACCGATTTGGTGCGCAACTCCCACAATGCTTGAGGCTCACTTTTAAAAAAGGGGTACAGGTATGGAATTTCAGAAATTAATGAACTTAAGGCCAAACTATCAGAAAATTCCCCTCCATGAAACCAAACCCTACCGGATGTTGAAGAAGACACGTGTTTTTGCACAATTAATTGCATTTGTTGAATGATATCTTCGTAATTTACAAATGCTACCAAATCGGGTGACTTAAAATATCCCTGAAGGTAACAGTATTGACACTCGTAAATACAATTATAAAAATGCACGTAATAATAATGGAAATCTCCCGACCTTCCATAACTGTCGGGTGCTACTTTGACTAAATCCCCTTTTTTTCTAGCTAAGAACAAATTGAGCTTTTCTCTTTTTTTTAAATAGGGTTTTTGAATCCTATAAAAATGCCTCTGATAACTGTCGATATAAACCAAAGATCGGTAGCTTAAGCGAGAAACGCACTGATGTACAACAGGATGATTTTTTAAGTCTTCTTCGATAAATACAGTATGAAATCGAGTCACAACCTACCCTTACCTTGACCGTTTGAAAAATTTCCCTCAACCTAAAATAGTGGACCGTTGGTTTATTTACTATCAAGGCCAAGTTAAAGGACCCTTCGATACAAATCAAGTTCAGGAACTAAAAGAAGCTCGTCAAGGCCTTATTTGGGGCAGACCCTTTCCCGAATGGTATACTTTTGAAAAATGGCAAAATGCCATCAAAACCACTGACTCCACTCAAATATTGAAAACAACTATCCAAAGAAAATGGAAGGTTAAAACAGGCAAAGAAGAGGCGGGGCCATTTCACTACGGGGAACTTGTTGACTATCTAAAAAGTTTAGACAATCCAAAAGAAGCCAAAATTTGGACCGAAGGTTACAAGGATTGGCAACCCTTATTCGCCTTTCATAAAATCTTAGATGATCTTGGAATCGGACGTCGGGCTCATCCCCGAGTGCCCATATCAGGGAAAGTGAAAATCAAATCTCTTTCAGGTACACAAGAGGGTAACCTCATTTCCATTAGTGAGGGAGGACTCGGGGTTAAAGAAGTTTCACTGCTGCACGTGGGAGATGAGGTCCATATCTCTATTCAAAGCGATAAATTTTATTTGCCCATTAACGCCACAGGGGAAGTGGTTTATATCGATTCTGAACAAATGGTGGGAATTAAATTCACTCGTATTTCCAATGAAATGAGAAATGCCATTATCGAATATGTAAGAAATTATTTAGAAAAAAAGCCCATTCTCTCTTAATTTCATGTTGATTTATCTTGGGATGCTCTCTGAGTTACCATGGGGGCTTTATCCAACGGAAATAAAAGGGGCAGACTGTTTTGCAAATAAAAAATTTTCTCTTCTAAACTTTTGGCATCATCCACTGCAAACTGAAAAAAAAGACGTTCTCCTCGTTCATCAAACTTTAATTGAATCCCTTGTTGTGCCATACCCTCTTGTAAATCACACTGCCTCTTTAGCAAATCCCGTTGCAAGGGATCCTGACAAAAACGGAGGTACTCTAAAAGTTTCATCGCTCTTACCTTTGGTTTTAATGTTTTATTCTGCTTAAGAGTTTCAATCATCTTTTTTTCTAAATGCGGCAGTTGGTCTTTTAATTTTACAAATTGCAACTTTAAAGAATGAGTCCAATAAAAGTCTGGATCATTTAATAGAGAATCAACTTGTGCCTCAACCTCTTCTTCATTTGTTTGCACGGTAACAAGCGGTTGATTGATTTTTTTGTCAAAGCTATTCGATCCATTCCGAAAACTAGTATCAAAAACACTTTTCAACGCACGAGCAAAATTCTCTCTTGCTTGAAAAACAAGCGAACAGGAGGTATCATTGGAAACATCATCAGAAACAATTTTGATGGAGAGCCACGGCAGATGATAACGATTCCCTAAAAAGCCAATAGCCCACAATTCCCGATCGACAATTTCTGCGTAACCACCTAACACCCTTTTGTAGGAGGCCTCTACAACCCTTTGAGGATGGGTAACACAGTCCACCCATTTCCCATTGATACGATCACCACAGGCCACACCATCCCCTTCCCGCATGCGACAAAAGGATATCCCTTCCCACTCACCATGATACCACAAATAACTGGTATCAACCGCAACAACGTCACCCACCTTAAATTCAGGGATCAAACTACCGCAAATCCCTAAATTAAGAATATAACTGTAGGAACTTCGGTAGCATGAAAGCACCAAACCTAATCGATAAAAAGCATCCCACAGTCCTTCGCCAGTAAGAACCAAATCAAATCCCTTACCACGCCAAAAAAAAGGATACTGTGGGTCTACTTGCAAACTCAAATAAGGGTCACTAAAAAAAAACTGAGCTTCACCATAGTGGGCGAAGCTCAGTAACACTTTTAATTCAGAATTTTTCATTCATTATACATCTTTTTTCATTTTTCTCAGAGGGGCCAAAAATTCCCTCAATGGATCAACCTAATTAACATCCTTATAATCAGCATCAATCACATCATCAGCACTTTGACCAGATCCTTTATTGGATCCGCTTTGCTGTTGAGCTGAGGAGCCACCCGCATTTGCTCCTCCAGCTCCTGAAGCCTGATGCGCCGAGGCCTTTTGATACATCTGAGTACTAAATGCATGGGATTTTGACTGTAGCTGTTCAAAAGCCCTTTTCATTTGCTCTAAAGTAGCATTTTTATTCTCCAGCACTTCTTTTGCCTCACGAATGGCCGATTGTACTGCCTCTTTATCAGATGCTGGTACATCTTTGGCTTCATTTAATAATTTTTCTGTTTGATAAATAAGATTGTCTAAATTGTTGCGAGTGGTGGCCATTTCTTGCTTACGTTCATCTTCTTGACGGAATCGCTCTGCTTCCTCAATGGCTTTTTTGATTTCCGCCTCACTCAATCCCGATTGGGCTGTGATTTTAATGTTTTGGGATTTTCCAGTGGACAAATCTTTGGCGGAAACATTCAAAATTCCATTGGCATCGATATCAAAAGTTACCTCAATCTGAGGCACCCCTCGTGGTGCAGGAGGAATTCCCACTAATTCAAACCGACCCAATGTTTTGTTGTCAGCTGCCATCTTTCGTTCTCCCTGCAGCACATGTATATCCACAGCCGGTTGATTATCCGCTGCCGTGGAGAAAACCTGTGATTTCTTAGCCGGTATGGTAGTGTTTCTCGGAATGAGCACGGTCATTACTCCACCCAAAGTCTCGATTCCAAGGGACAACGGTGTCACGTCCAAAAGAAGCATATCCTTTACATCTCCCTTAAGGATCGCTCCTTGAATCGCAGCACCAACTGCAACCACCTCGTCAGGGTTTACCGATTTGTTAGGTTCTTTACCAAAGAATTCTTTAACTCGTCTTTGAATCAAAGGAACCCGAGTCGAACCCCCGACCAAAATCACCTCTTGAATATCTGAAGGCTTTAAACCCGCATCCTCAAGGGCCTTACGACAAGGCTCCAAAGAACGTTCTACCAAGTCCTCAATCATTTGCTCAAATTTCGCCCGGGTTAACTTCAATTGAAGATGTTTCGGACCGGTTTGATCGGCAGTGATAAAAGGAAGGTTAATCTCTGTTTCTTGAGAAGAAGAAAGCTCAATTTTGGCCTTCTCTGCCGCCTCCTTCAAGCGCTGTAAGGCCATTTTATCGTTACGTAAATCAATCCCCTGATCCTTCTTAAATTCTGCAATCATCCACTCCAAAATTCTGGTATCAAAATTATCTCCTCCAAGATGGGTATCGCCGTTGGTGGATTTCACCTCAACGACGCCATCACCCACTTCCAAAATACTAATATCAAAGGTACCCCCACCAAAATCGTAAATGGCAATTTTTTCTTCTTTTTTCTTATCCATTCCATAGGCTAAGGCCGCTGCGGTAGGTTCATTAATAATCCTTTTAACTTCCAAACCGGCGATTCTCCCTGCATCCTTCGTTGCCTGTCTTTGGGCATCGTTAAAATAAGCAGGAACGGTAATCACAGCCTCTGTTACCGGCTCTCCTAAATAGTCTTCTGCAACCTTTTTCAATTTAGCTAATACAGCAGCACCAATCTCCTCAGGTGAAACAAGTTTTCCCCCTTGCACTTGAAAGGCACAATCATTACCTTTTTCGACCACTTTATAAGGAACTAACTTAATTTCATCTTGAACTTCAGAAAAGCGTCGACCAATAAAGCGCTTAGCAGAATAAATGGTATTTTCCGGGTTGGTAACCGCCTGTCTCTTAGCGATCTGACCTACTAACCGCTCTCCATCCTTCGTAAATGCCACCACGGAAGGTGTGGTGCGCGAGCCCTCTTCATTAACTAGAACCTTTGGCTCTCCTCCCTCCATAATAGCCACTACAGAGTTTGTTGTTCCTAGATCAATACCAATAATCTTGCCCATACCCTATCCTTTCTACTCATGATTGACTTTTTTATTACTCGTTTTGTTTACCTGGTTTATCCCTTAATGTGGTGATCATTTTTAGATGGTCAAGGGACACCATTATGATGATTGAAGATTACCGCCTCCAAAATGAGGTTTTTTTAGACCCACCCTCATTACCTCCACCAGTGGCAGACAGGCCCCGTAGCTTTGCTAGTTCCTGCAACAAGGCTTCCTCTTCGGCGTTTAACCGCTTAGGAAACTGGGGAACCAAATGATAAACCAAATCCCCTCGCTGACTACCCTTAAGGGAAGGTAACCCTTGGTGATGCACACGCACCACCTGATCGGGTTGACTACCACGGGGTATATTCACCTTAATTTTTCCTACAGGTGTGGGGGCCTCAACCGTTCCCCCCAAGATCATCACCAAATAGTCCACAGGTAACTCAGCATGAAGATGAGGGCCCTCTCGTTCAAATCGCTGATCTGGGCGTACTTGAATTTCCACAAACAAGTCCCCGTTAGGACCTCCGCGAAACCCACCATCGCCCTCCCCCCCAAGCCGCAGACGAGTGCCATTATCCACACCAGCCGGTACGGCAACTTGAATGCGACGCGGCTGTTTCACCCTTCCCCGTCCATAACATCGACGACAAGGATCCCCAATCACCTCGCCTTCCCCACGACACGTCGGACAGGTTGTTGCCACCGTAAAGAAACCCTGCTGACGAACCACCTGCCCCCTTCCTCCACAGGTTTTGCACAATTCAGGATCCTTCTGAGCACGACTCCCAGTGCCGCGGCAATCAGGACAGTCTTGCTCCGCTTCGAATTGAATTTCCCGATCTACCCCCGTCAAAATGTCTTTCAATTCAATTTCTAAAACATACCGTAAATCACTCCCCTTACGTGGCCCCCGAGACGATCCGCGGTGCCGAGACGATCGGGCGCTAGCCCCTCCCATGGAACCCATCCCAAAGATATCCTCGAAAATGTCCGAAAATGCCGAAAACACGTCATTCACATCTTGAAAGCCGGCCCCAAATCCACCAGAACCACCAGCTGAAAAGGCACTATGACCGTACCGATCATATTGGGCCCGTTTTTGGGGATCACTAAGGACATCATAGGCTGCCGCCGCCTCTTTAAACTTCTCCTCAGCCTCTTTATTGCCCGGATTTCGGTCTGGATGATACTGCATCGCAATTTTGCGATAGGCCTTTTTAATGGTTTCGGCATCAGCGTCCCGGGAAACGCCTAGGATTTCATAATAATCTTTTTGTGTCATCCTGATAAATTGAAAACAACTTAGTCCTCTGTCAAGACCACTTCCTTCCCTTCACGCTTCACACCGCCCACCCCAGAACAGACTTACAGAATCGTATGTGATTCTATTTATATGGTGCCTATTTGGAGGTTAATCGCTCTTGCAGGGATTTCACAATCTCTGGAGAAAGATTAAAAGCGGCAGCATCCTTAAGAATCCGAATAATTAATTCACGGTCACCTTGTTCCTGATACAGTTTACCAGCCAAATCAAACACCCAGGCTGGTGCACCATGACGGGCCGCCTGCTCCATCAATCGGGCCGCCTTCCAACGATTTTTTTCTTCGTATGTGGCATGATAGGCAGCTAAATACAAAATCTTCCAATGCTCCGGATAATAACGAATGCCCTGATTAAAAACCTGACTAGCCCCCTTCACATCGGAAATAACCACCGAAAGGCCAACCCCACCCGCCTGGTACACGAAGCGGTACCAAGGGTCTAATTTTAAAGCCGTAGCAATCACTCGAAATAACCAATTGTCCTCCTGACAGTTTCTCTGATTGAAGGGATCTTTGTGCTCACAATAATCAAAATCCATTAAAGCCCGAAGCCACAATAAATCGCTCATAAGATACTTCATCCCGAAGTGCAAAAATTCCATCTGGGGTGGAGGAGAGTAATACCTTTTTACGACCTCACGGGCACGACTATGGTGAATGATGTGACTCAGGAACACAAATAATCCGCCAAAAATAAAAAGTAAAAAAAGCCTCATGGGGTTACCCATAAGGCTTTTTCTCGTATTCCCAACAAAATTCATGAAAACCTATTCAACTCGACGGATAACATTCTTTAAGTTCTTGTCTTGATTTATGGCCCAAGAGTCTAAGTTTTCCGTACTGCTGCACGCGGCATCATTAGGAAACACTAAGCACGCATGAGCCATTGCAACAAAGTTGTTAAAAGGGTTTGCAATAAAGCTACCCCGTGTCGCCATCGTGGCGTCACCAGCTGCAACTAGCCCAGGAGGAAGAGCATTGTTCGCCCCCCTAAGGGTCCGACAGGTCGTTCCACCAGTTTCAGGACAAGAGGTAAGGGTGCTCGTGCTTCCAACATAGTTGATCCCCGTCAAATTTGTATAGTTAGCCGGTCCCATTGGCGCTTGAGCAAAACCAGTATTATACCTTAGATCCCCCTCAGGCACGAATCCCATGGCATTAAAGTCAGAGGTGTACCCCATGTACCTCGTGAAAAAATTCTTATTGAAACTGTGAATATAACCCAAGTTGACCTTAGCCTCACTTTGCCTAGATTCCGCGATAAAACGGTTAACGCGAGGTATTCCAATGGTCATTAAAATACCAATGATGGCTACAACTACCATCAATTCCACTAACGTAAAACCACGATTAATACCGTCCGCACGAGAAGCTTTAGAAATATGCCAACCTACTTTTGTTTCACGGCTTGTTGATTTATGGCTTCTATTTTTTCTCATAATCACCCCCTACTTCTTATCGTTTTATCATATCGTTTGTTTAGTGTTTCTTTTCATTTGATTAGTAACTTCCTCAAAAACCCCATTATAACCCGACTCATTTTTTTTTTGCTAGCCGACAATCCCTAACCGAATTTTTTGTCAAAACATATTACCCGCGTTTTAATTATGAACAGTTTAACAAAAGTGACACGGCAATTTCAAGTCCAGGTAGGAAAAAGACGAAAACTTGACTCTTTTTGAAACAGGTTCAAATTAAGATCCATGGCACCTAACGACTCTTCTCAAACAAAACTGCCCTCAGAAGGAGTTGAAGGGGCAATTATTGAAAAATTACAAACGCCACGGAAGTTTAAAGTGGTGTTACTCAATGATGATTTTACTCCGATGGATTTTGTGGTGATGATTTTACAAAGGTTTTTTCAAAAGGATGCTACCGAGGCTAAACAAATTATGCTCCAAGTACACAATGAAGGGAAAGGAGTCGCTGGCATTTACTCACACGAAGTAGCAGAAATGAAAACCATGCAAACAAACCAGTTTGCTCGGATGCACCAATATCCATTAAAGGCCATTATGGAACCAGAGTAACCTATGTTAAGTCGCGAAATCGAACGTCGCATATCTGAGGCCATGGAAATGGCCAAGAAAAAGAGGCACGAGTTTGTTACCACCGAACATATCTTATTGGCCTTAGTGCAGGGTGGGGCTAGTGCTGAAATTCTGCGCTCCTTAGGAGCTGATCTGCCTCGCTTAAAAAAAAGACTCCTCCAATACATCGAACAGCACACTCCAACTTTAAGTCAGGATGTAATAGACAGCTTAGGGGGATGGGAAACATGGAAGCCAGAATTTACCCTGAGTTGTCATCGTTGGATTCAAAGGGCGATGATGCAGGTAAAAAATGCTGGCAAAAATCTGATCACTGAAGGACATTTTTTAGTAAGTCTTTTTTACGAACCTGATAGTTTTGCGGTACATGCCCTTGAGTTGGAGGGGTTACGCCAATTTGATATTATTCAGTTTATTTCTCATGGTGATGAGGGCACTCAGGAGAATCAAGAATTTGATGATCCACAAAACGCGGAGGCAACCGGATCCCACCACAGTAACAGTACGAACAAATCAAAAAACACCTCGGCTCTTGAGCAATTTGCCACAAATTTAAATGAAAGGGCAAAAGCGGGAAAAATCGATCCCTTAATTGGGAGGACCCAAATCATTCAGCGCATTTTCCAAATTTTAGGACGTCGTTTTAAAAACAATCCTTTGCTCATTGGGGATCCAGGGGTTGGTAAGACCGCCATTGTAGAGGGGTTAGCCCTTATGATTACCCAGGGACAAGTGCCTGAGCTCCTTAAAAATCGGATTATTTACGCTGTCGACATGGGATTGCTACTAGCTGGCACCAAATTTCGGGGCGATTTTGAGGCTCGGCTGAAGCAAATGGTGAATGAAGCCAGACAGCGGAAGGAGGTTATTTTATTTATTGATGAAATCCACACCCTGGTGGGAGCAGGTAGCACTGGCGGTAGCAGTTTAGATGCTGCTAATCTTTTAAAGCCCGCCTTAGCAAATGGAGAAATTAGCTGTATTGGCTCTACCACCTTCGAAGAGTACCGAAAGCACTTTGAAAAAGACGCTGCACTTTCTCGACGTTTTCAAAAAATCGATGTAAATGAACCCTCTATCGAAGAAACGATTGAAATCCTAAAAGGACTAAAGCCAAAATTCGAAAGTTACCATGGAGTAACATACTCGGATCAGGCTCTGGAAGCCGCCGTCCATCTTTCAAAGAAATATATTCATGGAAAATTTCTTCCTGATAAAGCTATTGACCTGATTGACGAAGCGGGAAGTTACCATAAAATTCATGGTAACAATCATTCCATCTCTTCCCACGATATTGAGGAGGTGCTAAAAAAGATCACCACAGTAACAATGGTTACTAACTCTCAGTCAGAGCGAGAACAACTACGCACCCTTCAAGCAAAATTGCAAGCCTTTATCTTCGGCCAAGACGAAGCCATTGAGGCCTTGGTTAACGCCATCAAGTTTGTTAAAAGTGGTTTGCGAAACGAACAAAAGCCAATTGGATCCTTTTTGTTCACAGGGCCCACTGGTGTGGGGAAAACAGAATTAGCACGGCAATTGGCCATTCACCTAGGATTACCTCTCGTCCGGTTTGATATGTCAGAGTACATGGAAAAACATAGCGTAAGCCGATTTATCGGAGCACCTCCCGGTTATGTGGGATTTGAAGAGGGAGGGCAACTAACCGAGACAATTAAACAAAAACCCCACGTGGTTCTTTTGTTAGATGAAATTGAAAAGGCTCATC
>JANWYU010000111.1 GCA_025055135.1 Pseudobdellovibrionaceae bacterium
TTCTAACACCTTCTACAGAAAGCGGATCTTTTGGTTTATCAAAAAAATTTAATAAATCTCTCAAGGCACACCCCTTTTCTGTTGGTTTTTATTTCGTTTGTTTCCTAAACCTAAAAGAAAATCGTCCCATTAAATTCCAACTCTAGTGTTTTTCCAAAGATTGCGGATCTAGCCCACCATCATCACTCTCCTCATCCACAGGATCCGATAACTGGTCAGACTCAATTAACTCCACATTCAAGGCCAAAGCCTTTAATTCATTCACCAAAACATTAAAGGCTTCTGGCAACCCTGGCTCCAATAGATTCTCACCACGAACAATGCTTTCAAACATACGCGTTCTACCAGCCACGTCGTCGGATTTAACTGTTAAAAATTCTTGCAAGGAGTACGCTGCTCCATAAGCCTCGATAGCCCACACCTCCATTTCTCCTAAACGCTGACCTCCAAATTGTGACTTACCACCTAAAGGTTGTTGCGATACCAGAGAATAAGGACCAATCGAGCGTGCGTGAATCTTTTCTTCCACCAAATGGTGCAGCTTCAACATATACATAACACCCACTGTTACCGGATTTCTGAAAGGCTCCCCTGTGCGACCGTCAAACAAAATCGTTTGACCCGACTCATCAAGCTGACACTGACGTAACAAACCCTTTACGTCGGACTCTAAGGCCCCATCAAACACAGGTGTCTCAACATGAACACCATCTTTCACCTTCTCAACCATGGCCCTTAAAGATTTTTCATCGGCCGAATCTATTTTTTTAACGGACTCAGCATCAGTAAAGACCGATTTCAAACGCCTTCTAGCTTCCTCTGCATCCCACTTTTCCAGCACTTCGGCTATTTGTGCTCCCAAATTGCGCGCTGCCCACCCCAAATGAACCTCCAAAATTTGACCAATGTTCATTCGAGATGGAACCCCTAAGGGATTTAACACCATATCCACTGGAGTACCGTCCGCCAAAAATGGCATGTCCTCTACTGGTAACACTTTAGAGACCACTCCTTTGTTACCATGGCGTCCCGCAAACTTATCACCTACCTGCAACTTTCGTTTTATAGCAATATAAACCTTCACCATCTTAACAACGCCTGCAGGTAGCTCATCTCCTTTTTTCAAACGTTCAATCTTTTCTTCATAGATCATACGAGTCGCATCTAGTTGATTGCGGGCCCCATCGATAATACGGGTAACTTGATACTCTAATTCAGGCTCTAAGGGAATATACATCAGCAGATCAAAAGGAATCGTTTCTAGGTCACTCGCCGTAATTTCTTGCCCTTTGGAAAGAAGCTTTTGACTTCCATCTTCCGATAACAAGACCCCGGTGGTTTTCTTGCCTACTAAAATTCCCTTTAGTTTTTCAAGAGCATTATTACGGATCACATTTTGCTCAATCAAAAGATCCTTCTCTAGCTTTTTCTTCTTTTCCGCAATAATCTCCAACATCCGAGGATCACGCTCAGCCCCATCTCGACTGTACACTTGTACGTCAATGACCGTACCATAAACTCCCGGATCTGCACGCAAGGATGTATCGCGCACATCGCCTGCCTTGTCTCCAAAAATCGCCCGTAAAAGCTTTTCCTCAGGAGATAATTGGGATTCCCCTTTGGGAGTAACCTTACCCACTAGAATACTACCAGGCCGCACTGTGGCCCCAATCCGAATAATTCCCGAGCTGTCCAAATCCTTTAAAGCCTCTTCTCCTACATTAGCTATATCCCGGGTAATTTCTTCCTTTCCTAATTTTGTATCACGGGCCAAACACTCGAATTCTTCAATATGAATCGAAGTATAAACGTCGTCGGTAATTAATCGCTCGGAAATCAAAATTGAATCCTCAAAATTATATCCCATCCAGGGCATAAATGCCACAATCACATTCTGCCCCAAAGCCAACTCCCCCAGTTCTGCTGAGGGTCCATCGGCGATAATATCTCCCCTTTTCACCACATCGCCCTTACGAACAATGGGCTTTTGGTTAAAGCACGTGTTTTGATTGGTACGCTGATATTTGACGAGGTTATAAATATCCACATTAGCACCAAGCTCTCCCCCTTTGGCAAATCGTCGCACCACAATCCGTGAGGCATCCACCTCCTCTACAACCCCATCATTGATGGCTACCACTGAAGTTCCCGAATCTCGAGTAACCAGTTTCTCTACCCCAGTTCCAACCAACGGAGCTCGCGCCTTAATCAAAGGAACCGCCTGTCTTTGCATATTTGATCCCATCAGCGCTCGGTTGGCATCATCATGTTCCAAAAAGGGAATTAAACTGGCAGCAATCGAAACCAGTTGAGCAGGAGACACGTCCATTAAAGATATCTGATCGCGCTCCGCAAGAACATACTCACCATCTTTACGACAAACAACCCGCGACTTATCCTGAATAAACTGCTTTAAGTCACGTGGCGCTGGAGCTATCATTTGATTGGCTTCTTCAAGTGCTGACAAATAAACAATCTCGTCCGTCAATTGCCCATCTTTCCACTTTCGATATGGGGTCTCAATAAATCCATATTGATTAATCCGAGCAAAAGTAGCTAAAGAGGAGATCAAACCAATATTGGCTCCTTCTGGAGTTTCAATCGGACAAATCCGACCATAGTGAGTAGGATGAACATCGCGAACCTCAAACCCCGCTCGCTCTCGATTTAATCCGCCAGGGCCTAAAGCAGACAAACGTCGCTTGTGGGTAATTTCGGATAAAGGATTTGTTTGATCCATGAATTGAGACAATTGAGATGATGCAAAAAACTCCTTAACCACAGCTGTTACTGGTTTGGCATTAACAAGATCATAAGGCATCATCGTCTCAATATCTTGTAGGCTCATCCGCTCACGAATGGCACGCTCCATTCGTACTAAGCCAATACGGAACTGATTCTCCAACAATTCGCCCACTGACCTCACACGTCTGTTACCCAAATGATCAATGTCATCGATGGTCCCTTTGCCATTTTTTAGATCAATGAGATACTTCACTGTTAGTAAAATATCTTTGTTCGTTAAAACCCTGTGATCTAATGGACATTCCTCAAAGGATATATTGAATTTATGATTGATTTTGACGCGCCCAACCTCTGACAGGTCATAAGTTTCTGGATCAAAAAATAGGCGATGAAAATAGGCCTTTGCTGTTTCTATTGAAGGAGGTTCACCCGGTCGCATATGCTGGAAAATCTTTAAAAGGGCCTCATCTCGACTGGCTACCTTGTCGATTAACAGGGTGTTCCTCAAATAGGGACCAACCGTCAATCCATCTAAGAAGATAACATCAAATTTTTGTATCCCAAGTTTCTTAATTTCTAAAATATGCTGCTTTTCTAACTCAGTATTGGAATCAATTAAAATTTCTCCTGTCTCCTCATTAATGATCGGCCGCGCAAGCACTCGTCCCCCAGCAATTAAATCCTCCATAGTAACTTCAATCTCTTGTAAATTTAACTGCTGGATCTTTTTTACTACCGCTCTTGTGATCCGACGGCCACCCTTGACAATAACCTCTCCCGTCTTTGGATCAACAATGTCGGAAACGGCTCTTTGCCCCGCCATTCTTTCAATATCAAGCTTGCGGTAAAATTTATCACCTCGCACAACAACTTCATCAACATCGTAAAAGTAACTGAGCAATTGGTCTGTCGAATACCCAAGGGCCTTCAGCAAAATAGTTACCGGAAACTTGCGACGACGATCAATTCTTACATGCAGAAGATCCTTCTGATCGAATTCAAAATCCAACCATGAACCACGATAGGGAATGATGCGTGCGCTATAAATTAATTTCCCTGAAAGATTTACCTTACCACTGTCATGATCAAAGAATACCCCAGGAGAGCGATGCAACTGAGATACCACCACCCTCTCAACCCCACTAATGATAAACGAACCATTGTTGGTCATTAGGGGGACCGTACCTAAATATATCTCTTGTTCTTTTACATCCCTGATGGTTCTTGTATCAGATTGCTCATCAACATCAAAAACCACGAGTCGCAAGGTTACTTTCAAAGCCGCCTCATAAGTCATTCCCCTTTGACGACACTCATCGACATCGTATTTGGGTGGCTCAAAGGAGTAGGAAACAAACTCCAAACTTGCCGTTTTGTTAAAATCTGTTATGGGAAAAACCGAGCGAAAAACATTTTGCAATCCCATATCAAGGCGACGATCGGGATCCACATCCTTTTGTAAAAAAGTCTCATAGGACCTTCTTTGCAATTCAATCAGATTCGGAATCGAAATAGGTTGACGATTCTTAGAAAATGACCTTCTCAACCGTAAATGGGACCCCGTTAAAGAAACTCGCTCCATTGTGTCACTCCTTTACTCTCGAGCCAAAAATAAAATTACTCACAGACAATCCAATCATCCGCAAAATCAAAACGGCAAGCCTACGAACGGAAAACGTCTGTTTTCTCTGGGATTCAACGCCCTCACCGGACCTATTAAGCAAACCATCTGGTAACATTTCATAAAATTCCACTTAAAAAAATAAAAATAATGATAAAGTGTAGGGCGTTGACTTTCGTTTCCCACAATTTAAAGACGTTTAATAACAACATAATAAAGGGCTACAAATCGGTAAGTAAACCATGATGGCATAAAAAATTCAAGGGCGAAAAGTGAGAGACTTCTGGGAGCGTCATGACCCCCAATTCCCCCACTCCCAAACCCTTGGTTAGTCCAGCTATGCCTACAACCCAAGTTTTGTTATTTAAGTTCCACTTTGGCGCCTGCAGCCTCAAGAGCCTTCTTAATTTTTTCGGCTTCTTCTTTATTAACGCCCTCTTTTACAGCTTTGGGTGCTCCTTCTACCAATGCCTTAGCTTCAGCTAAGCCAAGACCAGTTACTGCACGAACCTCATTAAGAACATTAATTTTGTTAGCTCCCACATCTTTTAAAATCACGTCAAAAGTTGTCTTCTCTTCTTGGGGAGCAGCAGCTGCTGCAGCAGCTCCTGGGGCAGCCGCTACCGCAACGGGAGCCGCTGCGGAAACACCCCATTTTTCCTCTAACATCTTCACAAGCTCTGCAATTTCCAACACGGTTTTTTTGGAAAGCTCTTCAACAAGCTGTTCATTGGTTAATGCCATATCAATCCTCCTTTTTTGTTGATTAGTTAATTTTTTTTGCTGTTGCTATAACTTCCCTCATAAAATGAAAACCTATTAATTAATTACTTACTATTACCCTCCTTATTGGTTGCATCCACTTTGGCTTGCAATACCCGCGCTAAGGATGCAGGAACTTCATTTAACGTACGGGCAAGACGTGCCGCTGGAGCATTCAACACCCCTAAAAATTGCGCCCTCATCACCTCTAACGGAGGTAGGGATGCCAAAAAGGCAATTTGTTGGGAAGCTAAAATTCTTCCCTCCATAAAGCCGGCCTTCACTTTAAATATCTCAAGATCTTTTGCAAAATCGGATATTGATTTCGCAACGCTAGCCACATCTTGATAGGCAAAAACAAAAGCATTAGTACCCACAAAGGCATCTCTTAAAGTCTGATCTTGAATTCCTTCCCGATCCAACGCCCGAAGAGCCAATGTGTTTCGCGTTACCTTCATTTCTGCCTGAGCTTGATATAGTTTTTTCCTCAATTGGGTCACCTGGTCTACCTTTAATCCCTTAAAATCAACTAAAAAAAATGCCTTAGATTTTTTTATGCTATCTGCAACTTGATTGATCATTCTTGCTTTGTCTTCTCGAGTAACCACATAACCTCCCTTGAGTTACCGCCAATCCAATTCCTATAATTAAAGAATGATTAATTGACGTTACTCATTAATTTTAAATGTTACCAATACAACACACCATCTCTCCTAAAAAATTCAGGGCCGTTAATATCCTTATCAACGGGTTATCCATGATCACTATTTTTCTTTTTTTATAATCCGCTAGACGACGATAGCCTGAAGAC
>JANWYU010000112.1 GCA_025055135.1 Pseudobdellovibrionaceae bacterium
TAGCCATGCATCCCCAACGGTATAATCCTTATAAAGTCGGTATTGAGTTGTTTCGTGATATTGAAGAAAGGTGGGATAAAGGCCGTTTTGGGCGAGAGTGGGAGGAGTGTGATGACATACGAGAGCGTAAAAATTGGGATAAAAAGTTAGGCCTTGGTCGTCAGAAAATTTTTGAGGTTCGTAAAATTTATAATGATGTTACCTTTATTGATGAGTTTTTAACGGAAGAGTTTTGTGTCGCTAATAAATTATTCGTTTATCGGTTCAATCGCAAAACGCAGCGGTTTGAGATTGATACACGTGACTTTAAGGCTATTAAGGCAAAGTTACTATTTCAAATGACGAATTTTGGTCAACCGATTATTAGAGTACAAGATGGTAACTTTGAAAATCGTGGCGAATTGTTGTTGGTCCACCAGTGGGAGGGTATTGACTTACAGCCAGACTATCTAATGGAAACATTAAAAAATGTGGGCCGGATGTGGCGCCGACCTGTCAATTTACTTACGGTAATGGATGAAAAGGAAACTCTTTATCGATATGATGGTGAATCGGTAACAGATCAAGAAGGAAAACCCATTGTATTAGTAAAAGGTAAAAACTAGACCATCACTTTTTTGGAATGGAATCCATAAATACCTCATTAACGATGAGGGGATTCAGTTAGTGAAATAAAGAATACAAAAGAGTCCTCTTTTTTTCCCGGGAAAGATGAACCCGGGTTACTTCCTCCAGTAACCAATGATTGACTCATTTTTTGGTAGAAATGATGAAAGGTTGGGATCTCATTATTATTTCTGAATCCTATGAAGGCTAGGGGATCAGAGTTTGGATCCTTTGGATCTATTACATCATTAGTTACTAAAACGCGATAGTTACCTAAAAGACCAAAAATAAGGGCAGGCTCTTGATGAGGGATAGGAACAAGCGCTGGAGCGGGTTTCCAAGAAGTGTCGGGCAATGGTCCATTAAAATCCAGTGCCATAAAGCGGTTCATGAGCTTAGCCTCCCAATTCCAGTGAGGAGAACCCGGCCCAAAAAGAGATATAGGAGATACCTCCTTTTCAAAGACATTGAAGGCTTTATAAATCAATCGTAGATACTGAGAGGCGGTTAAAATGGTTACTTGTTGCCGATATTGGGACCGACCATCGATGGGCATGTCAAATAACACGTTCATCTGATTAGGGTTGGCCTTGATGGCCTTGTTTAAAATATCAATCCATAGGGAAACATGCTCTGGTGTGAAATTTTGTTTTTGAAGTGCAGCTTGGCGTAGGAATTCGATCTGATCAGCGCTCTGGGGCAATTCTTTGGCGGCCAGATTGAGTGCATGAATCCAAAAGGGGGCGGTGACAGGAAATTGAGATACCCAAAAAGAAGTGGTCATATGATTACCAAGTGCTAATGTGTTGGCCAGCCTTCCTTTATTAGGACCAATACCAGGTATTTCTATAAGTTTAAGATTTGTTTGTGGGAGGGAAGGCGACACCGTTTTTATGGCAATATCCAATTGGGAAATCCTTGCTTTTGATTCCGTTTTCGTCGAATCCAAAAAGCGATCGCTTGGTTCGAGAAAAACTCCTCCACATGAGCCATTCGAGGAAAAAGCCGTGTAACTTTTTGATGTTACTGTGAGTAAAATAATGAAAATGTTTAGCAATGCTTTCTTATTGATCATAACTAATTTTCAAGGCGGTAAAGGTATCCGCCACATGTCCAATTTCCACTCCCAGCCAAATTTTTTTTAGAAATCGGTAACCAAAACCAAATAATGGGCGTCCTAGCGATCGCGATAATGATTCTGTTTCTCCGGATATGGTAACGCCATAAGGGCCTCCGATAAATTGGCTGTTGGTGCGAATAATTCCAAAGCAAAAGTAGCTAAAAAAATTATGCAAAAAATAGTTTAAAAACAAATCGGTGGTTTGATTGTGTACGGTAATTTGATTATGATAGTTCACTTGACGAATCGCCAGTATTAATCCAAGGGATAAAGGATAATTTCCCGACTCCCAAGCCATCCATTTAACCCCTCCGCTAAATGAAACAGATCCGTTATTTCCTGTTTTTGGCCCAAATCCGCCCCAAAAATCAATATTGTGAAAAAGGCCTTTGCTGAGGACTAATTCATATTGAAGAATATCGGAAACCTGATTCAGCCCGGATGAAAACTGGCGCAAATGTTGTAAACTTAAATACTTCGATAACAGCGACAATCGAAACCCTTGGTAACCACCAAGGGCATATAGATTTTCAGCATAGGTGGAACCAGATCCAATTCCAATGGTTTCATTTATGGCCCTCTGTTCTGATTCAGAAAGTTTTGATGAAAAGGGTAAGGCCTTAATGGAAGGGGGGAACACAACATTGAGTAATATAATCAAAACAGGAATTTTGCGAATCATGGGTTTTTATTTATCACTCTTGTGGATGAAAAGCTAATACTTCTCTATCAAGAATTTCCAATATTTTTTGACTTTGTTCAGCCAGGTTTGATGAGGGATTTTTTTGAATGAGGTGACGTAATTGCAACTGAATTTGATTGATGGAGTATTGAAGCCTATTTTCTTGGGGATTATGTCCTTGGTGCCATTGCCCTCTTTGATTGGGCTCATGGTTCCCCTTCCTGGTTAGAAGGGGATAGATCCATGATGTATTTTGTTCAAGCAGCAAGCGAATTTCTGCTAGGACAAATTCGGCTAGATCATAACGGTTTTCTGTGGTTAGGGCTCCATTACTCAATAGTTGCAAGTAACTGTGTAGTCCGGATTGGGATCGGTATAGCTGAATAAAAAAGGGCCATTGGTGTTTAAAGATTGTGTGATTTTTCATCTCAAATAAATAGGGAAAAATCCGGGGAGATATTTCCAGAATTAAGAGATAGCGGGCTAAGTTAAAGAGAACGGGATCATTTCTATGAATTAGGTGATTAATTATTGCTATGAATTCATGAGAGGTGAGTTCTCCATTTTTGAAACTACGATAGAGTTCTTGGCTTGCCTTAAGTGATTTTTCTGTTACCAGGTATTCTATCCATTGATCAATTGAGCGCTGTTCTTCTGAGGTTTGGGTGTTATTTAAGGCAACTTGATTAGGATTTTGAGTGAATGTACGTTGACCTTTTGCTTCAGAGGTTGCCGCTCCTATGACCACGGCAGGTAGTAACCGTTGGTTTGGATATGAAGGAGAATTTTGAATGCCCTGTGGGGCAACATGGGACGTGGTTGTTTGTGGATTTTTTGTTACTCCTCCATGGCGTTGGGATTGGTTATTCCAAAAATTTTGCAGTTGATCTTTTGTTTTGTTTTGTTTTGTCTGTTTGGGTTTGGCACTAGGGCTTTTTATGTTGTTATTTTTAACTGGTTGAATTTGGGAAATTGTGGTGGTGAATGTTGCGTTTGATTGGGGATTCGAGCCGTTGGTATTCGTTTGGCGAGGGGTAGTGTTATCGAATCTCGTCATAGGATTGTCTGTATACGTAGGATCAGGTTTAGCAATTTTAAGATCGGCATTTTGTTGGCACTGGGGTGTTGAAAACGGTAGGTAATTATTCCCACGAGTAGATAAGGCTGTTGCGGATTGGGGAGTTATGCTTAAATGGCCTGTCCCCCACCAGTGACCTATTTGGAAGAAGATGAGGAGTCCTGTACTAATACCCATAATCCAAAAGATCTGTCTCATGCCAATGAAGCAAACAAATTCGAGACCAATCCCATCTTCATCCGATTTAAAAGGACTGAATCATTAAGAAACACACAAATTGGGGGCAACAATTTACGGCATTCAAATACAAAAGTTTGTCACATAAACTGGTGGGTATTGTTGTTTTGATTTCCCTCTAATTTGCAGCTAATTTAAAGGAAGATGAAATTAGTGGATTTGATACGAGATCGTTACATTTTAGTTTCTCTTTGGGGGCATATCACACTGATGATGGCCTTTTGGTTACTCAGTTTTTATTTACCTGTGTTAAAGGGCCACACCCCCCTATCATCAAATAAGGCTTTCATTGAGGTAAAATTAATGACTGAAAAGGATTCCCCCGCCAAAAAAGAGAAAACGTTTTTACGGGATTTGGAAATCCCAGATGAGATAAAGAAACGATTAGATAATCAAGATGAACCGGCGTTATTTTTATCTAAAACCACTCAGAGGGTAAAAAAAGAGACGCGGGCGCTTAAAATTGGCCCAACCCAAAATCGGCCCAGAATATCACACTCTCCCTTGCAGGTACCCCCTAAGGCGGTTTCTCAGTTAACACCCTTATCCCAACAGGCCCAACTGGTTTCTCCCGTGGGTGATTCCGCAAGGTCAGTGGTTGCCGCCCTTCCGCCCCTCGAGTCCACCGTGGGAATTTTAGTTCCTCAAACTGTGGAAGTGGGCGAGTTTACTGCACTAAACACGGATCGCTTTACCTTTTATACTTTTTTTGAGCGCATCGAAAGTAGCATTAGATTCATTTGGGAGGGTCGCGTTCGAAAGGTTTTAGGAACGTTCGGTTCCGATATAAAACGTTTGTTACCCACTAATTACGCGTCCACCATTATTGAGGTTCAACTGAATAGTGAGGGTAGGGTTGTGAAAATTTTGTTACTAAAAAGCAGTGGAGTTTCTGCGTTAGATGAGGCTTGTGCTTATGCTTTTTGGGAGGTTAAAGAGTTCAAAAATCCTCCAAAAGAATTAATTGAATCTGATGGTCTGATTCATTTACGTTATCAATTTATTGTTTATTTACGATAGAAGTTAGGTTTTAAACTTAATCAGAGGAGCAAGGCTTTGAAAGATCTGGAAGCCATTCCAAGCAGCTCCTTTGCGTAAGTTATCGGCTACAATCCAAAATAGCCATTGGGTCGGATCGTCTAAGTCTTGGTGGATGCGGCCGACATATACCATGTTTGATCCAGAGATCATTTTTGGTGTTACTTCAGCAATTTGGTGGGGCATGGGCATAACTTGAATCCCACTCATGTTTTCTAGTAAGGTCGTAATTTCTTCAAGCGAAGTGGCTTTTTCAAATCGCACCCAAACTGCCATGCTATGACCGTTTAGAACAGGAACCCTCACGGTGAAGGCTGAAATTTTGAGGCTATGAAGGTTGAGGATTTTTTTTGATTCTTTAATGACCTTTATTTCTTCCTCTGAAAAGCCAGACTCTGAAATGCGACCAATTTGAGGAACCACATTGAAGGCCAGAGAGCAGGCAAAATGCCTGCTGGTTTTAATTAATTTTTTTTGGCCAATTTGAGTCAATAATTCTTGACGGGCTTCTTTACCGGCACCGCTAACGGCTTGGTAACTAGCCATCCACACTTGGGTAACCTTTAAGCTGCGTAAGGCATGTAAAACCATGCATAGCTGAATGGTTGTGCAATTGGGATTAGCTATAATTTGGGGTTTTTTAAGGTTTTGCAACAGATTGCCGTTGATTTCAGGAACGATTAAGGGAATGTCGGGATGAAGTCGGAAAGTGGAGGAATTATCGATAACCCAAACGTTGTTTTCCACCAATTTAGGGGCCCATTCTTTACTGAGATCGTCCCCGCCACTAAAAAAAACCACGTCCAGTTCTTTCATTCGTCGCAAAGAGGGTTCTTCTACGACTAAATTTTTTTTCTTAAATTTGATTCTTTTTCCTGCCGATTTCGAACTGGCAAAAAGAAGTAATTGTTCAATAGAAAAATCGGTTTGTTCCTCAAGAATGTCTAAGAAGGTTGATCCAACCAAACCGGTGGCTCCAACAACTCCAATAGCTACTGACGAGGTGTTCACAGTTTATTATCCTTTTATCCTTTATCGTTTATCCTTTATCTTCTATCCTTTATCTTTTGTCTCTGATTCTTCTGGATCTGGCAACAGATCCGGATCATTTAAATTGGTTTTTGGTAAATAAGGGTTGCGCTTAAGTCGTGTTCTGCCCCACCCCATAACTCCAAAAAATGCCCCCAGCACTGCGTAGGTCATAAACAGCAAAAAGAGATTGACTTCGGGCCGATAGGCGACAACGGCAATTATGAAAACGCCCGCGACTAAATATTTAAAGGGTAACCGTTGTTTCAAATCTAAATCTTTAAAACTTCGGTATCGAAAGGTGGAGATCATCAGAACTCCAAGAAATAAGGTCATAAACAAGAGAAGGTAACTTCCTTGGGAAGGTATATCTAAGGAATCAAATGCTAATACTGAACTGGCAATGATTCCTGCGGCCATGGGGCTGGGCAGACCTTGAAAATAGGCCTTTTCAATAACGTGAGATTGCACATTAAATCGAGCAAGCCTTAAGGCTGCGCAGGCAAGAAAAAAGAAGGCACTAAGCCAACCGAGTCGTCCAAATGGTTCTAGGGCCCATAGGTACAGTAACAAGCTTGGAGCAAAGCCAAAACTGACCAAGTCCGACATAGAGTCGTATTCCGCTCCAAATTTCGATGTCGAACGAGTAATTCGTGCTAGGCGTCCATCGAGCATGTCGAAGACACTAGCTGCCACGATAGCGTAAGCCGCCCATTCGAATAGTCCCTTAATTGAGAGAATCACGGAATAGAATCCGCAGAATATGTTTCCCGTGGTTAAGAGATTAGGTAATAAATAAATGCGTATGGATAATTTTTTGGGTGGCTCAGCAATAAATTCTTCATACTCAAGGTCAGTCTTTTCATTATAATGAGTGGTTGATGGATGTGGCGGCAAGTAAGTCGGTTTTTCCATAGAGTAGCCCTGGCATGATTAGCCTAAACCATAATTGTATCATCATCAAACATTCTGCTGTGTTTATTTTATTTTAAAATGATTAAACTTGAGGCACAAAAACATATGTTCTAATTTGACACAAATCCAATTTTTTTAAAGCGCAAGTGAGATTCCATATTAAATGTTTTTTTTCCCTGCCGAGTAATGAGTCATGGGTTATCAAGGTGTGCATGACGTAAGATGGCATCAAATGGATTTGGGAAGCGGTTCTTAAATAACGTAGGGGAGGAGATGTGAGCTTCTCAACAATCATTATGGATTTTGTTACCCACAAATCGAGCTTGGAAGTTTATGTTAACGATGGTGAGATTTTGGAAATTGTGCAACCAGTAGATCAAAAGAGAATGATTCTATCTCTTTCCGAGGTAGAAGAGGTGATACGCCGTACGGATCATGAAGGGGATGAGTTTTTGCAGCTCAATCTCAGTCAAGATCGAAAGATTCTTGTGACACGTAATCTGATTGGATTTAAGCCTTTACCGGTTTCTGGACTTGATTTGGGAAGGTTACCTCGGGTGGTCACTACTGTTGATCTTATTAGCGTGGCAGATGCTATCGAGGAAGTCATGTCATCGGATCAAAGTTCAGCCTTGATTGAGGTGGACATCCTTAAGAAGGTCTATCTATCCATTATTCAAGGCGCTGAGAGGGTGGGATTTAACCTCAAGCAAGAGCGTCAATGGTTGATGTTTCATCTTTCCTTTCATTTTCGAGCAAGTGCGTAAAATTTGACAAGCCTAAAGGAAGCTATTCAAATAACCTTTCATGTCAAAACAGACGCCTCTTTATGAAGAACATGTGGCACTCAAAGCCCGCATGATGGAATTTGCCGGCTATGTGATGCCCATTTTTTATGAAGGCATTCGGCAGGAACATTTATCTGTGCGACAAAAGGTGGGCGTTTTCGATGTGTCCCATATGGGGGAGATTCGTATTTTGGGTGATCAGAGTCTTTCCTTTTTGGAATGGATCACCACCAACTCTGTTACTCGTCTTCAGTCGGGTCAGGCTCAATATACGTTGTTACTTAACCATCACGGAGGCGTCATTGATGATGCCTATTTATATTGTCTTGAAAGGGGTAAGGATTACCTTCTGTGTGTGAATGCCAGTAACTCCGATAAGGTAGAGTCTTGGCTACGCCAAAATCAGCCCACTTCGGGAGTTGATTTGATTTCAGAAACGCACTTTTGGGCGCAGATTGCGGTTCAGGGTCCTAGAGCACCACAAGTGATAAGTGAGGTGTTACAATATGATGTGAGCGGACTATCCAAAAATCGATTAATCCGCGGTATTTTTCGAGGAGTTCCTTTTATTTTTGCTACCAGTGGCTATACGGGAGAGCGAGGAGGTGAGATTTTTATAGAATCTGGTGGGGCATCTGCACTATGGAAGGCCTTATTGAGCCACCCGTTAAAGCCTACCCCTTGTGGTCTTGGTGCCAGAGATAGCCTTCGTATCGAGATGGGGTATCCTCTATATGGAAATGAGCTTTCTGAGGAGTATTCACCTTGGGAGGCGGGTTTAAGCTGGGTGGTAAAGCTGCAGGAGAAGGATTTTATTGGAAAAGAGGCCCTTTTACGTCGATATCAGGGAGGGGACAGGAATTTAACAACACAGTTAATTGGCTTTATGGTAGAGGGGAAGGCCATAGCCAGGACAGGTTACTCCATATTGAATTCCCAAAAAGAGATGATTGGAAGAGTGACCAGTGGGACCTTAAGTCCTTCTTTGGAAAAAAGTATTGGATTGGGATTTGTCGCACCGCCTTGGACTTCAGTGGATAGTCAGATTTTGATAAAAATTAGAGATCATCTGGTGGAGGCAAGGGTAGTTTCCTTGCCCTTTTACCAGCCCAAAAAGGAGTAAGGGTGCTATGAGTTTTCACATACCAGACGATTGTTACTATACTAAAGATCATGAGTGGGCTCAGGCTGATGAAAACGTGGTAACAGTTGGTATCACGGAGTATGCACAGCAATCTCTAGGAGAAATTGTTTATGTTGAGCTACCAGAAGAAGGGCAAAAAGTGGTGCAGGGAGAGCCTTTTGGGGTTGTTGAATCGGTGAAGGCTGTGAGTGATCTATATGCTCCGGTGTCTGGAACCGTTATCGAAGTCAATACATCTTTGGTGGATAATCCATCATTATTAAACGATAACCCGATGGTTGATGGTTGGCTAATTCGTATCGAATTGGATAATGAGAAGGAATTGGCCAATCTTATGAGGGCACCAGAGTATAAAAAACTGATATCTCAAAATAAATGAAAGTAAAATAGAGCCCGGGTGGTGGAACTGGT
>JANWYU010000086.1 GCA_025055135.1 Pseudobdellovibrionaceae bacterium
AGGGTGTGATGGGACAGTTTATAAAATGGATTCCCCTAGTGGTTAATGCGGCATTATTGTTTAGTTTGTTTGATAGCTTTTTTTTACTTCCGGCACGAATTCAATTTATGGGACAAACTCAACAGAGATCCTTATCATCATGGAGAGATGCTTGGTTTACACCGCTGCAAAAGCTTTTTGAAGGCTCACTATTATGGTTAATGAAACATCCTTGGGTTACTGTAGGACTTTTTATCGTGACCTTTATTGGTAGCTTTGCCCTGACATTTCTTGGTAATCGGTTTGAATTATTCCCCAAGGAAGGGGTTGAGTTTTATCTCGGCCGTATCGATTTGCCCTTACAGTCCCCTTTATTAAAAACTCAACATGAAATTAAACGAATCTCCAAGGAAATCATCCAGCTCTTAGGTAATGACAATATCGAGGCCGTTATTGGCCGAGCTGGCATTCAGTTAGCAGGCATTGGGGATCCTTTAGAAAAAACAGAGGAACATACCGGAATGATTATGGTAAAAATCAAAGCAGATAAGGCCTACTCTTTAAATGTACAAGAAGTGATCAATACTTTGAACAGTAAAATCAACAAGGGAGCTGTTGAAAAAATGTTTTTTGAGGCTATTGGTAACGGTCCTCCTGTGGGAAAACCCTTGAATTTAGTGCTAAAATCCTCCAGGGAAGATCATTTAGTAACCGCAATTGAAGAAATAACAATGCACCTTAGTAAACTTGTTGGTATCAGGAACTTAGCTACCGATCAAGTGTCCACTGGAAATGAAATTTTGATTTATCCCAAAATGCAGAATTTGAACTTTGTCAAATTAACAGAGGCTGATTTGAGCTCAAGCTTGCGAGCGGCTTACCAAGGCATTGTTGTTACCAAATTTTATGAAAATGGAGAGGATTTTATTTTAAGAATTCGTTATGATGAGCCTTTTCGAAAATCATTGAAAAGCTTTGATTTCATAAAAATTCTCAATCAAAGAAATCAACTAATTGATTTAAAATATCTCGTTCAAACCCAAGAAAGACCTGCATCTCCGGTACTAAGAAGATACAACTTTGAACGCTCCATTACTTTGACAGCAGAAACTGATCCCACCAAACTTAGTGCTGTTACTTTAAATCAAAAAGCGGCTGAATATGTGGAATCCTTAAAGAAGAGGTACCCTACCCTATCCGCCCAATTTGGAGGAGAAGCCGAGTCCACTAAAGAATCCGTAGAATCCCTTGTGAGAGCCCTTATTTTGGCATTATTTGGGATCCTCGCAATTTTAGTTTTTGCTTTTAATTCCTTTATTAAGCCTCTCTTAGTAATCAGCTCCATTCCCTTGGGCCTTGTTGGGGTCAATCTGGCCTTCTTTCTTCATCAAAAGCCCTTATCCTTTTTGGCGCTCATTGGTGTTATTGGTTTAGCAGGAGTTATTGTCAATAGTGCCATTATTCTTGTTTCCGCTATCGATGAAAAATTATCGAATAACAGTGTTACTCAATTACCACTTGATCAACGTGTGAAAATTGTGGTTGACGTATCCACCGAGCGACTTAAACCCATCTTAATCACCTCATTAACTACGGTGGCTGGACTTTTTCCGACTGCTTATGGAATGGGGGGCTATGATGCTACTTTGGTTCCCCTTACTTTAGCCATGGGATGGGGACTATTTGTTGGAACCTTTCTGTCTCTCGTATGGATTCCCACGCTCTATCGTGTTTTGTTCCTTCGTCGTCCCCATCGAATCACAAAATAGGCACCAGCAAAATAAAAGAGTGGGGTATCTAAATTTTGCCCTTTGCTTGTAAATAGTTAACAACATCCCCAACGGTCTTCATTTTTTCAGCGTCTTCGTCAGGAATTTCCAAATCAAACTCCTCTTCCATAGCCATAACCAATTCTACAATGTCCAATGAATCTGCTCCTAAATCATCAATAAATGAGGCTTCCATTCGCACTTTGTCTGCCTCAACCCCCAATTGATCAACAATAATTTCTTTTACTTTATTATTAACCGCCATAGTTCCTCCTACAATCGTTTCCATAATGACTCCTTTTTTTACCCTAAATCCTTTTTAATGGTAGCCTACACTCAAATACTCCCTTGATTCAAATCAAAAATGACAATGGGTATAAATTTTAGTGCGGTCCTCTGATTGCGATTGCAAATTTTGCAATGCCCCATGAGCTTAGGGAGGATCTTTGTCATGCTAAACGGCAGTGGCATGATGGAAAAAGTTTAAAGGGAGATAAATATGAGTGTAGGGTACCCAAGGCGAGTGGTAATTACCGGAGTTGGGGCGATTACCAGTTTAGGACTGACCATGAAGGAAACCTGGAGTAACTTAATTCAGGGAAAAAGCGGAATTACTCGTATTTCCAAGTTTGATCCCCAGCCATTTGATTCACAAATCGCCGGTGAGGTTAGGAATTTTAATCCCGATCCTTTTGTTCCCAAAAAAGATCAAAAGAAAATGGACACTTTTATTCATTATGCCCTAGCTGCTACTCAAATGGCTTTGGAAGAATCTGGTTTAACCATCACAGAGGAGCTTAGTAACCAAACCGGTTGTTTCATTGGCGTGGGTATGGGAGGCCTCCCCATGATTGAGGAGCAGTTTCAAAAATTTTGGGAGAAGGGTCCCTCCCGAATTTCGCCTTTTTTTATTCCGGGAGTTATTAGTAACTTGGCCGCCGGACAAGTCAGTATTGCTTTTAATATTAAGGGTCCGAACTTCGCGGTAACATCGGCATGTGCAAGCGGAGCTCATGCCTTGGGGGAAGCCTATCGTTATATTCGATCGGGATATGCCGAGGTCATGATTGCTGGAGGCTCAGAGGCCACAGTATGCCCCCTGGCCATAGGGGGCTTTTCTGCAATGAAGGCCTTGTCCACTCGTAATCATGAACCTCAAAAGGCTAGCCGCCCCTTTGATCAAGATCGCGATGGCTTTGTACTAGCGGAGGGGTGTGCCATTTTCGTTCTAGAAAGTGAAGAACATGCCAAAAAACGCGGAGCTCAAATCCTTTGTGAGTTTCGGGGTTATGGTGCCTCCTCTGATGCCTACCATATTACGAGTCCTGCTCCAGAAGGAGAGGGAGGATATCGCGCTATGAAAGCCGCCCTTAGTGATGCTCGGTTAAATCCAGAACACATTCAATATATCAACGCCCATGGAACCTCAACACCTACCGGGGATGTTTTAGAAACCATTGCGATCAAAAAATTATTCGGGGATCATTGTAAACACTTATGGATTAGCTCCACAAAAAGCATGACGGGTCACGCCCTTGGTGCTGCTGGTGCCATTGAATCAGCAATTTGCGTCTACGCTCTAAAAGAGCAGATTGCCCCCCCTACCATCAATTTGGAACACCCCAGCCCCGAATGTGACCTTGATTATGTTCCCCACGAAGCCCGAAAGGGTAACATTCGCCACGTTCTCAACAACTCTTTTGGATTTGGTGGTACAAATGCCTGTTTGGTTTTTTCCCAATGGAACTAACTAGTTATACTCATACCTATAATCAGATGAAAAATTAAACATGGGATCACAAAACAACCACACAAAAGTTTTTTCCTCAATCGTCATCGGATGTGATCATGCTGGTTTATCTTTAAAACAAGAACTGATCCATTATTTAAAAAAAAAATCCCTCCCCATTGTGGATGTGGGAACATCAAGTTCTGATCCTGTCGACTACCCCGATTTTGCCTATCAACTAGCCCAAAAGCTAAAGGATCATTCTGAATCCTTGGGCATTTTAATCTGTGGAACAGGGCAAGGTATGGCTATGGCAGCCAATCGCTTTTCTCACATTCGGGCCGCCGTGGTATGGAACGAAGAGTCCGCTCGTTTGGCTCGTGCCCACAACAATGCCAATGTGTTGTGTTTAGGGGGACGACTTTGGTCCGTAGAACAGGCTATTCAGTTTTTTGATATTTTTCTATCTACCCCATTTGAGGGAGGGAGGCATTTCCCACGAATTCAAAAGCTTGGAAAGGAAGGCTCATGAAACACTTCACATTAAGTCAAAGTGATCAAACCATCTACGAACTCATTCAAAAAGAACTCATCCGACAAGTGGACGGTTTAGAAATGATTGCCAGCGAAAATTATGTAAGCCCCGCTGTTTTAGAAGCACAGGGCTCTATTCTCACCAATAAGTACGCTGAGGGTTACCCGGGAAAGCGTTACTATGGAGGATGCCAATTTATCGATGAAATTGAAACCATTGCCATTGAGAGAGCGAAAAAATTGTTCCAATGTCATTATGCTAATGTACAGCCCCACTCAGGAAGTAATGCTAATTTAGCAGTTTATTTAAGCCTTCTAAAGCCCGGTGATACCATCCTAGGGATGAATCTCAGCCATGGTGGGCACCTCACCCATGGAAGCCCTGTTAATGTCTCTGGTACGTGGTTTCACGCCTGTCACTATGGAGTACATCCTGAAACCTCTCTGATTGACTATAATATTGTGGAATCAATTGCCAAACAGACCAAACCCAAGTTGATTATCGCAGGATATAGTAGTTACCCGAGAGGACTTGATTTTAAAGCATTTAAAGAGATCGCCCTCAAAGTGGGAGCCTACCTAATGGTCGATATGGCCCACATCGCAGGGTTAGTGGCAACCGGTTTTATGGAGTCACCCCTACCCTACGCCGACGTAGTCACATCAACCACTCACAAAACGTTACGTGGCCCAAGAGGGGGATTAATTGTGGCAAATTCTGACGAAATAGGAAAAAAGCTCAATTCCAGCATTTTTCCAGGAATTCAAGGAGGACCCTTAGAACACGTGATCGCCGCAAAAGCAGTGGCATTTGGGGAGGCATTAGATCCATCCTTCACTGGATACATTGAGCAAGTCATTAAAAACGCAAAAGCCCTAGCTCAAGAATTTTTGTCACAAGGATTTCGTCTGGTAACTGGCGGAACTGACAATCACCTTTTGGTAATCGATCTTTCCAAAGAAGGAATCTCAGGAAAAGAAGCGGAAGCGGCACTTGGAGAAGCGGGTATCACTGTTAATAAAAATACAATTCCAAATGATCCACGCCCTCCCACAGTTACCAGTGGTATTCGTTTAGGTACCCCTGCCTTAACCACCCGAGGTATGAAAGAGGCGGAAATGAGGCAAATTGCAGTGTGGATCAGCCGCATTTTACGACAACCTCTCAACAATGATTTGAAAAACCAAATTAAAAAAGAAGTTAGCGAATTGTGTAGAAAATTTCCTATCTACGTGAATCCATAATAGAAAAAGCTTGAATAAATTACATTTTAATAAATTACATTTTAATTAAATTTATTGCCCCAATCGCATTAAATGTGTTTTACGGAGCACGAATGTGCTTTCCTTATCCATAGTGAGGACCTTTATGATTAAAAATAAAAATTATGTAATGAAGTTAATAGGTTTGGCCGTTATTTTTCAATTGATGTCGACATACCCTACCCCAGCCACTGCTAATCTGGAAAACCATCTCTCTTTTTACAATCAGATTCCGGGTGATTGGTACTCAGTACGGGTTTTTAAGGAAAGAAATCATGGATTAGTTTAGTTATTTTAAGTCTGACCAAATTGATCGACAGTTTGCATTTGCAAACCGTCTAGTTATGGAACCAAATCGACTTGCCATTTTCTTTATTGAACTACCTTTTGCTCTCAAGAATCAAGCAGATCTTCTCGATTCTCGAACTGTGGAACTTTTTTACTGATCCTTTATTATTTTTATTCTCCTTACTATCAATTTAGAGACCTCGGCTATCATGACCTTACAAAAGACGGGATTGAAAAACAATTAATCGACACTTTCGTATCCTACCCAAAAAGTCACTAAAAAACGCCCTTTATTCTGGCAGTGATTATTGGCCAACCCCAAAAGAATTTGGATTGGCTGTACTTAGAGTCCATAATTTTATTGATCTCATACTGTCCTTGATTGTAAAAGCTGAAAGATATGATCTTTAT
>JANWYU010000140.1 GCA_025055135.1 Pseudobdellovibrionaceae bacterium
CGGCATTTTTTGTCTATATTATGGTTACTGAGAAAAAATGGTTTCCTATTTTCATATTCTTTCTGAGCACCCTCATGGCACCGTTACTCTGGTTGGCTCTAGACTATACTAATGGTAACCCGTGGCTAAAGGGTTACTATGCGTTTCAGTTTTCTGGGCGCTTCTTTAATGAGTCTTTTCAAAGTACCAACGTCACTCAATTTAGTGATTTTACCAAAACCCTTCTCATTTTATACTCTCCGTGGTTATTACTACTTGCCTATTTGTTTTTTACCCGAAAAGATAAATCCATATCTCCCTTACAGGTTTTTTTTGGTTCGTACACTGTCTTTCTTTGCTTAGCCTTTGGTATTATTAGGAAAGATTCTTTACAGCATTACACCGGCTTTAGTCTTTTTCTAGCTTTAACTCTCACTGAACTCACAGTACCACGAATTTTAGACTTCTTAAACTCACATACCCAATTGATTAAAAAAGTGCTTATTTCCTTAAATGCTCTGGTAGCACTGGCTGTCGTCCTTTTAAATGGCGTGATTACTCCTCCCCAAAACAAATGGGAGGAGGTTCGCTCTTCTTTTTTAACTCAAAAGAAAGATCGGGTGTACAATATTGTTATGAGTTCAGAAGCCCATCAGAAATACGATATATTTTGGTCAGCCCTCTGGCATTGGAGGCACCATAGACTGTTCATACCCGATATCCCACTGTACAATAAAGAAGTCCAAGAAAATCCAGATTATCGAGTAACCATGGTAGCCGATAGACTCATCATCGATTAAAGTCGGGTATCGGGTATCGAAACACAAAAAATAAAATAAAAATAAAAACTGGACTCATGCCTTTTTTGATCCTTCCGAAAGGTAATGTAGGAAACGCATAAAGACCTGAGCCAGTATGGCTCCACTCAGGCAACAAGCCTGGTGTCAACCAAGGAAGGAGGAGGTTTATGGGTCTTCGTATTAACACCAACACCTCATCGTTAAATGCCCAAAGGGTGTTGTGGGGAACAAAACAAAGTTTAGACCGGAGTATGGAAAGGCTTGCCTCGGGTTACCGTATTAACCGAGCTGGTGACGATGCTGCTGGTCTTGCCATATCTGAGAATTTGCGGGCGCAAATTCGGGGATTAAAACAGGCCGTGAGAAATGGTAATGATGGAATTTCTCTCGTGCAAGTAGCAGAGGGTGCAATGAATGAAATTAGCTCTATTTTGATCCGATTGCGTGAATTGGCCGTACAGGCTGCCTCGGACACCATTGGCCCTATCGAGCGTCAATTTTTGAACGTGGAATATGATCAACTAATCAATGAAATTGATCGTATCGCTTCGGCAACCGAATTTAATGGAACCCAATTGTTGGCAGGTATCGGTTCAATCATGGATTTCCAAGTTGGGATTCGTAACAATCCCGAAATTGATCGCATTTCTTTTGATAGCTCGAAGGCCGACGCCAGCTCTGCTGCCTTAGGGATTAACCTTACTTCGGTAGCAGATAAGGCCTCTGCTCAAAACGCATTAGCGGCCATTGACTCTGCTATTATGAGTGTTTCCGCAATGCGCGCTGACTTTGGTGCTCTTCAGAACCGATTACAAACAACTATATCTAATATTCAAAACGCCATTGAAAACCTGTCT
>JANWYU010000092.1 GCA_025055135.1 Pseudobdellovibrionaceae bacterium
CAACATGAAAACCCTTCAGCAGCCAATTCGCGTATTCGTGATGCTGATATTGCATCAAGCACGGCAGAGGCAGCTCGAAACCAAATCCTACTTCAAGCTTCAACCTCTGTTTTGGCTCAAGCCAACCAACAACCTGCTTTAGCTCTTAAAATGATTGGTTAAATATCGAATTGATCAAGTACCGGCTGGATTACTTTTTCTCCTTCTTTGGGTAATCCAGATATAGGGTCCAAGACCTTATCCTGAGCTTGGACCCTAATTTTTTTTTGCAACCCATCTAAAAAAATTAAGGCCTCAACAGGAGTCGTCTGATTCAGATTCAGATTGCGAATTTGGTCGATTATATCCTCCCACTTCTCTTTAGAAGACAAATCTACTGACACAGAGTCTTGACAGGCCAACAACGGTTCCATCCCAGAAGAAGTTTGAAATAACTCCAACTGAATTTTTGTCTTCTGACTATTCTCTAAGGTTTTTAAATGATGCTTCGCCCTTTTTAAAATTGACATTGGGATGCCGGCAAGCTCTGCCACATAGAGACCGTATGATTTACCTGCAGCCCCCTTTTTGAGGGAGTGTAAAAACTCAAGCTGTCCTTGTTTTTCTAAAATCGTCATATGAAAATTCATTAGTATACCCGGGTAACGCATTTCCATCTCGCTGAGTTCATGATAATGAGTAGCAAAAATGGTAAACCCCTGAGCCTTATCGATTAGATGCTCCAAAATACCTTGAGCAAGGCTCAATCCATCGAAGGTACTAGTGCCACGACCAATTTCATCAAGAATGATGAGGCTTTTTCGCCCATAGTGATTTAAAATATAACTAGTCTCACGCATTTCTACCATAAACGTACTCATTCCCTCACTGAGGGAATCACTGGCTCCAATTCGGGTAAAAATGCCATCAATTAAAGGTGCCGCACCCCCGGCACATGATGCGGGATATCCTATGTGAGTTAACCAAAGACACAAAGCCACCTGCCTCATTAGAGTGCTTTTTCCTGCCATATTGGGTCCGGTAAGTAACATGATCTGACCAACGGAAAGACAAACGTCATTACTAACAAAGCGTTGAACCGTTTTTTCTACTACAGGGTGTCTGGAATGCCTTATCGAAATTTGATCCTCATCCACAATTTGTATGTAGTGATAATCTTCTTCCACTATTAACCGGGCCCCATTACAACACACATCAAGATAGGCAATGAGTTCCGCTAATTTTAAAATCACTTTCGAATTTGATAAAACATCTTCCTTCAATTTCAAAAATATCTGGTGCTCCAACTGAAAGCGCTGACTATGAGCCTCTAAAATCTTTCGTTCTAATTGGATAAGTTCTTCAGTGGTGTAACGTTCAGCCTGAGTTAAGGTTTGCTTTCTTATGTAGTGGGCTGGAACTTTATCTTTATGGGTATTCGTAACCTCAATATAATAACCGAATACTGAATTATAGCGAATTTTTAACGAGGGAATATGAGTCTGTAATCGCTCTTTTTCTTCCAATTTAATGATATGGTTTTGACCATGGCTTGACAGTTCAATAAGTTCATCCAAAACGGGATCAACCCCACTGCGAATAATAAAGCCTTGAGTAACCGAAAGTGGCGGATCATCCACTATGGTAGTTTCCATTTTTTTTATCAAAGTATTAAGTAAACTCAGTTCCCCTTGGGTTAATGCCTCCGTCTCACATTTTTTATCCATCAAGGAGTAGGGCCAATCTTGAATTAGAGACAATCCCCATTTTAGGCTACTCATTAATTGCATCATGTCTCGAGCATTACTTTGCGGCTGCTGTACCCGAAACAAACGCCTTTCTACGTCACCAATTGATTTAAAGCGGTCAACGAGCAACACTATTTTGTCCCAGTGAAGCACTATATCCTCAATATTCCGGCGTCGAGCACTCAATAAATCATAGTTCACGGAGGGATAGGTTAGCCATTCCCTAAGCTTTCTTGCTCCCATGGGAGTAAAGGTTTTATTTAACACTCCGAAAAGAGAATTCCTTTGATCAGCATGGTAGCTTTCAAAAATTTCAAGGTGCTTAAAAATTTGAGGATTAAGCTTTAAATAATGCTGGAAATGCCTGCGTTTAAATTCCTTTAAGGTAATCGATTGACCATCGGTCACCAACGATCTGATATATGAAAGTAACACCTCTCGCGCAGAAAAACTATGCAATTCCGGAGATTGAGTAACTTTGGTTAAATCGAAAAAACTATAATTAACTAGTCCAATACCTTCAGCAAGATCAACATCAGCCACAACCCACTCGGCTATGAAATGATGAGACATGAATGCTACTATTTGATCTCGAGTAACATTTTTAAAATAAAAGGCTTCACCCGTAGTCGTATCCACACAGGCTAGTTCCCCATTATGATAGCAGGCCATATAATGATGTTGGGTGTTATCTATAGTTTCTGGATCATATACCATACCGGGAGTGAGAATCCTGGTAACCCCCCGTTTCACTATTCCTTTTGCTAACTTGGGATCCTCTAACTGGTCACAAATGGCAACCTTAAAGCCATGTTGAAGCAATTTATTGATGGGACCTGCGATGGCATGATGGGGTACCCCACACATGGGAGTATCGTCTGCCGTCTTTTTGTTTCTTTGAGTTAAGGTCAACCCCAATAAAGGAGCTACTGTTACCGCATCATCATAAAAAAGTTCGAAAAAATCACCCATCCGATAGAATAAAATCTTATCGGGATGCTCCTTCTTAATTTCCCAATACTGTTGCATTAAAGGAGTTAGGGCCTTCATAAAAAAAACACAAGAGTCACAATCCTAGCTTAGTAGTCGCCGTTCCCTGGAGAAATAAGGTAACGACCCTAAGTCTTTTTGTTATTGATTAGCTGGTCAGCAAACAAATCACCCAAAGTGGACCGAGAGGAAGTTTGGATCTTTTTCTGATATTCACTCACATCAGCCTTTGCCTCTCGCAATTTCACTAATTTCGCAGAAAGTCCGACCTTCCTTGCATCGCGATCAATACTAATCACTTCTGCTTTAACTACATCTCCTACTTTTACCACATCTTGGGGATGCTCCACTCTCTCTAAGGCTAACTCAGAAACATGAATTAAACCCTCAATGTCGTTTTCTAATTCCACAAAAGCACCAAAATCGGCCACCTTGGTAACTTTAACCTCATGTTGAGTTCCAATACCATACTTCGACTCAATCCTAAGCCAAGGATCCGCCTCTAATTGCTTAATCCCCAATGAAAATCGCTCATTTTCGACATCAACACCCAAAACCACCGCCCGCACTTTTTGCCCTTTATGGTACAAATCGGCAGGATTAGAAATTCGTTTTGTCCAAGACAAATCAGAAATACGCACTAATCCGTCAATACCTTCCTCAACTCCTATAAAAATTCCAAAATCAGTTACCGATTTGACCTCACCCTCAATTATGGTACCTGGAGGATAACTCTCCTTCAATTCAATCCATGGATTCGGTTGCAATTGTTTCATGCCCAAACTAATCCGTCTATTCGCTGCATCTATTCCCAACACCTGAACTTCAACCTCTTCTCCCTCTTTCAACATTTGAGAAGCATGCCGGATACGCTTGGTCCAACTCATCTCAGAAACGTGAATCAACCCTTCCACACCCTCAGCCAAATCAACAAAGGCACCATACTCGGTAAGACTGACCACCTTACCCTTCACCCGTGAACCCACTGGAAACTGTAAATGTACGGTTTCCCAAGGATCAGGTTTCAATTGCTTAAGACCTAAACTCACCCTCTCTTTTTCAGAATCATATTTAAGCACTTTTAATTCCAATTCATCGCCCACTTGTATCAAGTCACTGGGGTGCTTGATACGTCCCCATGACATATCGGTAATGTGGAGAAGCCCATCTACCCCACCTAAATCGATGAACGCTCCATATTCCGTAATATTCTTAACCGTACCGCGTACCACGGCCCCCTCTCGAATCTGATCAATAATTTGGCTTTTTTGTTGCTCACGCTCTTCCTCTAAAAGTACACGACGAGAAACAACAATGTTACCACGCTTTTTATTAAACTTAATCACCTTAAATTTAAAGGTTTTCCCAACATAAGCATCGAGATTGCGAACGGGACGAATATCAATTTGGGAGCCAGGTAAAAAAGCCGTCACTCCAATATCTACTGATAAGCCTCCCTTTACTTTACTTACTACATAACCTTCTACTACCTCTTGATTCTCTGCCGCTCGAGAGATATCCGCCCAAGCACGGTTCATGTCTGCCTTCTTTTTCGAGAGTACCACCATGCCATTTTCATTCTCGATCTTATCGATCACCACTTCCACCTCATCGCCAACTTGAACCTGAGGAACCCCATCGGTCATGCGAAATTCAGAAATATCAATAATCCCTTCAGACTTATAATTAATATCAACAACAACAAAATCACTATGAATTGCTAAAACCTTTCCTCTAACTAAATCACCTACCTTAAACTGTTGTTTTTCTAAAGACTCTCGAAACAAATGATCGATGGCTTGATGAGATGTATTAGGTTTCGAATGACTTTCTAAAACCTCTTGATCCGCTTGATCCAAAAGAGCAATAGCCTTCAAACGAGCCTGTTGCTGCTTTGACAGATGTTGCTTTGTCATTTCCAAAAAAAACCTCCTTAAAAAAGACGCATCTTGAAAAACGAGAGACGGTCCGATTTTTCAAATGTGATACCGGCTTTTACTCAATCGGTCAAACTTAATTCGTAGCTTCACTGGCCCGCTCCAGCCTTAACCAAAACTTATTATTCCCACTCTAGACAAACCCAAGGCCCTTCGGTCCAATTGATAATGAAGGATTTATTAAAGATTCCGCAGGGAGGGGGGGGGTATTCATGGTAGGAGATAGGAAATCAATTTTGGTGATTGGATGGTTCTTTCTCGTTGGTGTCGTTGGGCTAAATCACCCGTTACCTGCCTTAGCCATTGATTCCTATTACACCATAGATGAGTCCGAAACCCCACCACCTTACCAAAACCATTTTCCCATTTGGTACTACAACCCACCGGATGCAAACCAGCCGTCTGGGACATTCTTTGAAAGAAGAATAGCCAACATTCATTTGGTGCGTTGGATCGGCCATGAAGAACCCTTAGAACCACCTCAAGAACCATATTCCCGTAAGCGCCATTATGGAGGGTGGATCAAGGGAAATAGTGCTAGCAATTGTTATAACACCAGGGCTCGAGTTTTAATGCGAGAATCAAGGGGTCCAGTAAGCTTTAGCAGTTCCAATCCATGCATTGTGGAAACAGGGAAGTGGTATGATCCCTATGTTGGACGCTGGGTTTATTGGGCCAGAGACTTAGAAATTGATCACGTCGTACCCGTTAAAAGCTCTTATGAATTGGGCGGTTACCGATGGTCACGTGGTAAGCGATGTGTGTTTTTTAACTTCTTGGAGGCCAAAGAACATCTAATACCCATTAGCCCACTAGAAAATACCAAAAAATCCGCCAAAGGCCCTGAGGGATACCTACCCCCTAATAAAGCCTACGTATGTACCTATTTAAAAAATTGGCTGTTTGTTAAGCTGGTATGGTCCCTACCCATCCTACCAGAGGAAGGCCACGCCATTCATCTAGCAATCCAAAGGTATCAATGTGCTACTCAACATTTTCTAGTCAATGCCGAAGAAATCCTGAGACTGCGAAAAAAAATTGTAGATCAATTTCACTCCTGTTACCAAGATTATCACCAACAGCCGACCGTTGATTAAACCTAAATAGATCAGATCAAATTAGATTCGATAGAATGCTGCAAGCTTAGCCTAGGTACGTTGGAAATTTAGAAAATGATTAGGGTAACATTCGTTTTAAAATTTGTTCCTCATGAACCAAGTGTTTTTTTCCGGAGAAAATCAAATCCAGTTCCTTTAACTGAATACGGTCCTTTAATTCCTCCGAATTCAAAATCAGTTGGCGCAGATGAACTCCTTTTTGTTTTGCTTCAAAAGACAACCTTTGTACAATTTCGTAGGCCTTTTGCCGCTCAAAACCAAGTTTTACCAAATACAATAACAAATGGGAGGATACGATTAAACCAAGCGTGTTTTGAACATTCTGTCCCATTCGAGCCACATTAACCTGTAATGAACTTAAAAGATCACAAAGTCGGCATGTTGCATAATGCGCCAAAATAAAGGCATCGGGTAAAAACACCCGTTCAACTGATGAATGAGATATATCCCGTTCATGCCATAGAGGTATATTCTCTAAGGCAGCAACTAAATAAGAGCGCAGCATACGAGCCACACCACACAAATTCTCCGATCCAATAGGATTTTGCTTGTGAGGCATAGCGCTTGATCCTTTCTGTCCAACTGAAAATCCCTCTTGCACTTCACCAACCTCACTCCTTTGTAAATGTCTGATCTCGGTAGCAATACGCTCATAACCAGTAAGTAACATCGCTAAAGCCCAATAGGCTTCGGCGTGACGATCCCTCGGAATAACCTGAGTAGCAACCTGTTCCACCTTTAGCCTTAAAACCTTGGCAACAGCCTTCTCAACCTTGGGAGGTAAACTAGAATAGGTACCCACCGCTCCACTGAGTTTACAAATGGCATTTATTTCCTTGGCTCTTCGAATGCGCTCCTCATTTCTCACAAGTTCTGCTAAAAAGCCTCCTAATTTAATAGCAAAAGTTGTGGGTTCAGCCCACATCCCATGTGTCCTTCCCACACAGATCACTCCACGATATCGTTGCATCATGTTCTTTAGAATTTTTCTTAGCCGAGCAACATCTTTTAGTAACACATTAAAAGCATCTTGTAATTGTAGACTTAAAGCAGTGTCTAATACATCACTACTTGTTAAACCATAGTGAAAGTACCTTCCCCATGTTCCTATTCTCTCCGACACATCTTGAATGAAGGCAATTACATCATGTTTGGTAACTTTTTCTCTTTCAAGGATTTGATCTATACGGAAGCTTGCCCGCGATTGAATGGCGCGAGCTGCATCGATCGGAATAATTTTAAACTTGGCTTGAACTTGTGCTACCACCTTTTCTACTCTAAGCATATAATTAAATCGACTATCCAAATCCCAAATCTTTTTCATCTCGGGAGTACTATAACGTTCAATCACAACTACCTCACTTTACTGAATTGCAGATGCTAGATGATTTTTTTTATTTGAGTCCAGCCATGACATGAGCCACTCATAAACTTCATATTCTAATGAGAAAAGATCTGCTAGAAACCAAGAATTGGCCTGATATGGATTAATCTCGATCATCCGACTTTGCTTTTTAAAGTTGAGTTGTGGATTTTGATGGATCACCTCAAAATTTAGTTCAGAAAAATCAACATAGCGCACTTGAATCCCAGGTAGTCTGTTTTTCAAAATAGAAACAATCAGGTCAACAAAAACACTATTAACATTTGTCGGTAACTGATCCGACGCTAATCGCGTATACACGTCAAAACTTTGATCTTGGTGAGGATTTCTCATTAAAATAAAGTAACCATCTGCAAAAGGAAGTAGTAACCGCTCATCCCACCACACAGAATGATACGGCAAATAAAACGGAAAACTTTTATCGATAGTAACTCGAAACTTTACCCATTTCCACAAAAAGGAATGATCAATTCTAGAAACACAGCGAACCACCATTTGGGAATGATGAGATCCTAATAATACCCCATCCTCTACATTTTTCTGTAATGTTTCCATTGGTAGCACTTGAATATCATACGATTTTAAAAGATCAAAGAGCTTCACTTGTTTGGGGTAAAGAACGAGAAAATCCTGAGCAAGATCCTCTAATTTTCCATTTTCGAAATAGGTTTGCCCCTCCCAAGCATTCAGATATTGATAAATGACTGGCCTTAATAACCACTCCTCACGCCTTTTCTGGGAATACCCTGCTCGATGCTGAAGCCAATCAATCAAATGGGTGTGTTGATAATCGATCGGTCCCCAAGGAGTCATAACAGAAAAACCGAACGGATTGCGATAGGCATTAAAGAGCTCTTGAACAAGCTGAAATCCAATGGTGTCAAGACAATGGGGCCAAACCCCCATAAAATAAGGAATCTCCGCTCCAGGAAAAAACGATTCGCTCTCATGTCCCAAACCTTGAGTCATCCAAGCCACTTTGCATCCACTGGCCTTTAATCGCAGGGCTAGATATATCCCTACAGGACCCTTTGATTGTATCACTACATCCCAAGTTTGAATCATACGGGTATCATTTTAATCACAGGGCCGTAAGCGGGTCATCTACAAAAATTTCCCTCTCAGTATCGGACAGTATCTTAAAAGTCAGATGATAAGTAGAACGTCCCATTCTCAAATCACTTAATAAAAAATTTTTGGGCCATTCAATAAATATCGATGTATCGAGGTCGTTTATCCATTCATCAACGCCCAAGGACCTAAACTCTTCCTCATTTTCTAATCGAAATAAATCGAGATGGTGAACTTTGTAATTCATTAGAGGCAAATCATAAACATGATGTAAAGCAAAAGTCGGCGATGTTACCAAATCATAGCCAAACCGTTGACACACTAATTGAACAAAGGTGGTCTTTCCCGAACCCATTTCACCTTCCAATAAAAAAAGAGCCGGCCAACGGATTTGGGGAAGAAATTCTTTTTCAATCCAAAGTTCCAATTGTTTTAAATTACCCTGAAAATGCAAAAAAGCCACATCTAAGATCCGCTTAAAATTAAAGTCATCCTTCGTACTGCTTCTTTTAAGCCATATTCTAAAGCATAGCACACTAAGGAATGACCAATATTGACCTCCTCCAAAAAAGGAAGCTTTCTAATCCTTTCTGCATGCTGATAGTCCAATCCATGACCGGCATGAACGGAAAGGCCCAATTGGTGAGCCAACCGGGCAGCTTGTTTAAGCGCCTTCCATTCCTGTTCCTTTTTCTTCCCACGAGCTAAAACCCAATGCCCTGTGTGGAACTCAACAGCGTCAACCCCAAGTTCCGCGCTCATACGCACCTGTTCTAAATCAGCCCCAATAAACAGAGATACAAAAATATTATGGCTTCGAATCAGTGGTAAGTGTTTTTTAAAAAACGACTGACACTCCTTCAGATTAAGGCCCCCCTCTGTAGTTAGCTCTCTACGCTTTTCCGGAACAAAACAAATCCAATCGGGTTTTGCTTGGAGTGCGATTTTCAACATAGTCTTTTGGGGAGCCAGCTCCAAGTTAATAGGTAACTTGCGCCACCTCACTAATTGAAAAAGATCGTGGTCCTGAATATGTCTTCGATCCTCCCGAAGATGGATGGTAATTAAATCACCCCCTCCTTGCAACACCCACTCAGCGCACTCGATAAGATTGGGATAGGGAGTAACACCCCCCCGAACCTGACGCAAAGTCGCACAATGGTCAATATTGACCCCTAAACGAATACCTTCATTCCAACGCTTTGTTACCCTGCTTTTTATCATGACATCAAGACAATTCTCTTTGTAAAAAATCGGCGATTTTTGATGCCAAATCGGTAATCAAATTTTTATCAGGACCCTCTACCAAAATCCTCACCACTGGTTCTGTTCCTGAATAACGAACAAAAACCCTCCCCGTATCCCCCAGCTGCTGGTTCACCTGATCCAAAAATTCTACATAACCTGGAATTTCTTCAAGAGGTTTCCGATTTCGTACCCGCACGTTGAATAAAACCTGAGGAAAATCAACAATTAAACGATTAAGGTCAGATAGTTTAACCCCAGTTTCCCTTAAGATTTGTAGTACCTTCAAAGCCGCTATGCAACCATCTCCCGTGGTTACATGATCTAAAAAAATAATATGACCACTTTGTTCTCCCCCTAAGTTGAACCCACCCTGTCTCATCGCCTCAACTACGTACTTGTCCCCCACATGAGTTTTCACCACACGAATTCCATTTTCCTTCATTTTTTGCTCAAGACCAAAGTTACTCATCTGTGTTACTACAATGGTGTTTTCTTTTAATGCGTTATTTTTTTTAAAATGTAAGGCACAAACCCCAAGTATATGATCACCATTCATAATGTGCCCCTTCTCATCAACCAAAACTAAGCGATCTCCATCTCCATCCAAAGCAATCCCCAGATCTGCCCGGTATTGTTTTA
>JANWYU010000043.1 GCA_025055135.1 Pseudobdellovibrionaceae bacterium
AAGCTTGATAACATCACACCCATGAGGGTCAAGAGCATATAAGCAGCGAAAGTTTTTGGCTATTTGATAATTTAAGTAGGGCCATATCAAAATAGGATATTGACTAAAATAAACCATGGTTTCGGCAAACGAACCAACCCAAAAGCTCCAAGAATCTTTGTTCTGACTTCTCAAAATCGTAATTAAATCCAAAGGTCGGTGATTTAAAAACTTTACTGCCTCTTTTGCGGCCTTTCGACCTTTGAGCCTCTTAGGCGACTCCAATAAAGTAAGATGTTCCCATTTTATGTTTTTTAAAGACGCGACCTGCTCCCTATCCACAATGGATATGAGTTGCATCTGGTGGGCCTGAGGGAACACCCTACTTATTTGATCTAAAAAGGTCCGTAATTTTGACGGCTCATCGAGTAAATGATCTGCAGATATAAACAAACCAATTTTTTTAACCATACCCCTTCTACTTCAACCTAGCCAGAGTTCATCATCTTGTCTAAGGAAAAAAAATCAAAAACATAATGCGATTCCCATCTATGATTTGGTTCGGAGATCGCTTCAAACCGGGCAAATGCCGATGCCACTTTAATACCACCCTCTTTTGAACCCGATCTAAGGCCTGAGATAATTTCTCCTCAACCGAAAAATGATTTCCCTCATCATGGCGTAAAAGAAAACGAAGTGCCTGCATTTCCTTCTTTGGTAACGCGGTAGGATTTTTCGTAAATACAAACATAGGATCTAAATAACATGCCTCAGGTGGTGTGGTTTCTTGGGCTAAGTAAAAAAAACTATCCCCCAAAGTAATGGTCCATCGAGCACTAATGGGTCGCCACGATGGATCATTGTCTGCCTCTTGTTTGGCTTTTAGTAAACAATCAAATAAAAAAGGGTTTCTTTCAAAACTCCGAACTCGGTAACCAAGTCGACACAACGTCCAGGCATCCACACCCAACCCACACGTCATGTCCCAAATCTCAGTAACCCCTCTACCAAAGGCCTTACCAATTAATTCCCTAGCTAAAGGACGTTGGTAACGGCTTTGCCCATTAACAATGCGAATGATCCCTCGCAGGTATTCTTGAGCTGATTCATCGGTCCACCTGGGTTGCATCATCTCAATCTTATAGGAGGTAGATGGTACCTTCCAAAACCCAAAAATAACAAACCAAATAAAACAGTTTTATGGCATAGTCTAAAAATCTTTTGTTATTAAATCCAAGGGGAGTATTTGCTTTTTGGACAAGAGGAACCAAAATCACCATTCCCATTAACCCAATAATACCATAAATTACCCCTTGAAATTGCAACTGAAACAAAAAATGCCAAAGACTACTTAAGAAAGTAAATAAAAACCACAATAACAACACGTATTGTTTGGCTCTTTCAAAACCGAGAACAACAAGAGTTGTGGTTCGTCGCTCTCGAGAATCAGATACCAAAAATTGAAATCGTTCTGCCTGATAGTAAAACAACGTACCAAGACCCCAAACAACCCCCAAAAGTAGCTCCTCCATCCCCCATTTTTGATACAAAAAAAGACTGAAAAAACCGGTCACCAAAGGGCCAAATAACAACGTCAGTAACGAGTCTCCAAAAGCCTTCGTTTTTATGGGAGAAAAAAGCCACATTCCAATACACAATACACCGATTAAAATAACGAAAATAAGATCCCAACGAAGAAGGGGAATGACCTTATACCCTATAAACAGACATAGCACTCCAATCCCCCAAAATACCCTACGATAGGCTCTTACATGAATTTCACCCGAGGTTAAAACATTATAATTCTGTGGTTTAAAATGATCCCAGCCCCTTAAAAAATCCTGCCAATCACTATACATCATAAAGAAAGTCATTACCAAAGCAGATCCCCATTGCAGCAAAAAAACATAGGGAGCACCTACTAACTGCAAACCTTGATGGTCTGCCCAACCAACTAAATAAAGGAGCGGCGTCCAAAGCAAA
>JANWYU010000053.1 GCA_025055135.1 Pseudobdellovibrionaceae bacterium
AAGGCTCCGGAATGTTTGAGGGTTTCATAATGCAGGCTCTCCTCCTGAATCCTTGCCCGCTGAAAGCCCACCTCCATGGCCCCTAAGACACCACCCCTTTCGTTAATTTTTAAAAACAAATCTAAAACTGCCTCCTCTACCAAATCCGTTAGGTATTCAATAAAATAAGAACCCTGCAAAGGATTCTCACACACCGTTAAACCAAATTCTCGGTTAATGATTAACTGAATAGCCATAGCCCGACGTACGGACTCCTCAGTTGGAGTGGTAATGGCCTCATCATAGGCATTGGTGTGAAGACTATTGCAATGGTCCATAATGGCAATTAAGGCCTGTAAGGTAGTACGAATGTCATTAAAGGCAATTTCCTGAGCATGTAAAGATCGACCTGATGTCTGAATATGGTATTTCAGTTTTTGCGAGCGCTCATTGCCGCCATACTTGTCCCGAATAGCAATGGCCCAAATCCTCCGAGCCACCCGCCCCAAAACGGTATATTCAGGATCCATACCGTTACTAAAGAAAAAAGAAAGATTGGGACAAAAATCATCAATGGCCATGCCCCGAGACAAATAGTACTCCACAAATGTAAATCCATTGGAAAGAGTAAACGCCAACTGAGTAATCGGATTAGCTCCCGCTTCCGCAATATGGTAACCAGAAATCGAAACCGAATAAAAATTACGGATGCGATTTTTGATAAAATATTCTTGGATATCCCCCATCATTTTCAGGGCAAATTCCGTAGAAAAAATACACGTGTTCTGTCCTTGATCTTCCTTTAAAATATCGGCCTGAACAGTTCCACGAACGTTTTGCAAGACATAGGCTTTGGCTTCTTGGCGTTCCTGTTCTGTGAGTGCTCGTCCCAACTCCTTTTCTCTTTTTTCCACATACTGATCGATGGCCACATTAAAAAAGAAGGCCAAAATGGTAGGGGCGGGCCCATTAATGGTCATACTTACACTGGTCAAAGGATCCAAAAGATCAAAACCCCGGTACAGAGTTTTCATGTTTTCCAAGGTACAGATACTCACTCCCGACTCACCTACTTTTCCGAAAATATCGGGTCGCTCCTCAGGATCCCAACCATATAATGTTACCGAATCAAAAGCAGTGGAGAGACGATGAGCCTTTTCATTTTTACATAAGAAGTGAAATCGCTGATTGGTGCGTTCCGGAGTGCCCTCTCCTGCAAACATACGCTTAGGCTCTTCATCTTGCTTTTTTAAGGGAAAAACCCCAGCGGTATAGGGAAAGGAGCCTGGAACATTTTCCAACTTTAAATAGCGATAGCGCTCTCCCCAATCGTTCAACTGGGGAACGACCACACGAGGGATTTTTTGATGAGAGAGACTTTCTTTGGTTAAACTTTGGCGCACTTCTTTACCCCGCACCCCATAGACCAATTCATCCCCAGCATAACTTCTTTGTAAGTCCTCAAAACCTCGAAGGGAGGCTAGCTCCTCAGAAGTAAAGGAACGCTCCAATTCCTTAATTAGACGCTCCACCTCTTCTCGACTACCCAGTAAGGCTGTTTTTATCCTTTCTAACGCGCCCAACTGACTTGCCTTGGGAGCCAAATCCCGAACTCGCTGTTTGTAGGCCCGAACCACCGCTACGATTTCCGCCAAATAATTCTGACGATGGGGCGGAATAATAGTATGCTCGGGGGCAGATCGCAATTGACCAAGATAATTGGGATCCACTGTCCAATCTCGCACGTGGTCCTTAGTTTTTAGTGTTGAGGTAATGGCTAAAAATAAATCGTGAACCCCCCTATCATTAAAGCGAGACGCCTGAGTTAAAAAAACAGGAGCCACAGTCGCCGGATCAAAAGATTTGTGGGAGCGCCTCCACTGTTTGGTAACATCCCGAACCGCATCCAAAGCCCCACGGCGATCGGCCTTATTAATGGCAATAAAATCAGCCAAATCAATCATATCGATTTTTTCTAACTGAGACTGTGACCCAAATTCTGCGGTCATCACATAAAGAGAAAAATCACTCAACTCCACAATAGAATGACTGGATTGACCAATCCCACTGGTTTCAGCAATTACCAAATCAAAATCAAGCTCTTGACAAAAACGAATCATACTCGGGAGGGCATCACTCACCTCCCGTCCCGAACCACGAGAGGCAACGGATCTCATAAAAATTCGAGGATGGCTGGCGCTATTGACACGAATACGATCCCCAAGAAGGGCTCCTCCGGTTTTCTTTTTGGTAGGATCAACCGACAAAACTGCAATTTTCACAGTAGGAAAGGCCGATAAAAACCGTAATAAAAGTTCGTCAATCAAGCTCGACTTTCCCGCCCCACCGGTACCGGTAACCCCGAAAACTAACGGACGACCTTTTGTTTGCCGAAACTCTTTTAAGTTACACTCCTCTAAAGGGAGAGCCCTTTTTTGCTCTTCTAAGTAACTGAGAACCAAACCCAACCGACGGGAAGGCGTAGAAGTAAAAGGAAAATCTTTTTTCCACCCCCACTCCTTTGCTTTATCGACTACTGAAAAATCACACTGCTCTAAAATCAGATTAATCATACCCTGCAAACCCATACGACGACCATCATCGGGATGAAAAATATAAGCAATTCCATAATCTTGCAGGGCTTTTTTCTCCTCGTGGATGATTACCCCACCCCCGCCCCCAAAAATGCGGACATAACCGGCACCTGCCTCGTCGAGCAGATCCTTCATGTATTTAAAAAACTCCATGTGGCCCCCTTGATAGGAGCTCACACAAATTCCCTGGGCTCCCTCCTGAAGGGCAGTCTGAACAATCTCCTGCACACTCCGGTTGTGCCCCAAATGGATTACTTCAGCACCTGAGTCTTGTAATAGCCTTCGAATCATATTGATGGCGGCATCATGACCATCAAACAAACTAGCCGCCGTTACAATGCGTATGGGATGACGGGCCTGATAGATAGGGACGGTCATTTTCTATTATCTTCTACCCGATTTAATTTTCACCTGCAGGCGTGAAATCAAATGAACCGCCAGTTTTTCATGAACCTTGCACATTCGAAGCTCATCTTTACGATAG
>JANWYU010000062.1 GCA_025055135.1 Pseudobdellovibrionaceae bacterium
AATACTCCGGCTGTCGATGACAATTCACACACCAACCCATGGATAAATCAGAGTATTGATACACCTTCTTCATCGTTTCTACAGGACCATGGCATGTCTGACAACTAACCCCTTTATTGATATGCACTCCATGATGAAACTTAACATGATCAGGTAACATATGAACTTTAACCCATTGAATACTCTCCCCTTTTTCATAAGCTTCCCGCATTTTTTTAATATGGGGACTATCCGTTTTTACGACTAAATGACAATTCATACATGTAGAAAGAGCAGGAATGTTACTATGTGGACTCCGTTCCACTTGATTATGACAGTACTGACATTGGATTTTGTTTTCTGAAACATGTAACGAATGATCAAAAGGAATTGGTTGATCAGGAGCATATCCTTGATTATACCCGATACCAAACTGAAACTTACATGAACTAACCAGGGCACACCCAAAAAGAACCAGTATCCACCTGCCCATCCCACAAGTTGTCAACCAACAATTCATAGTAACTCCTTTACAGGAACCACAAAAACCACCACTTCAGTTTCTCGTTTAACTGAAACCGAAATCTCTCGGATCTTCAAATGAAAATTATTTGATAGTAACACCGCGCCAATGGGAAGTGTATTTTTCACCACAGTACACAGTAGCCTTTTTCTATTCAACTACTGAACTACCACCATCCCCCACAGGCAATCGTGGCATTTCTTGTTTTGGAAATTCTCCGTTTAAAGTCTTAAGAAAGGCCACAATTTTTTCAACTTGATCTTTTGTAAGATCCACATTGAGTTGGGATTTTCCCATGACCCGAACCGCTTCATCCAGAGTTTTGACTTTACCATTATGAAAATAGGGAGCGGTTAAAGCAACATTACGTAGGGTAGGCACCCTCCAACGATTTTTATCATTGGGATCCTTAGTCACCTCATAGCGCCCTAGATCAGAAAGGAGGTCATATTTTTTATCATAATCGCTGGGATAAACAGGAAATTTTTGAAAAAACCCCGTTCCTAAAGGAAGTTGTGGACCGGCAAAATTAGGTCCCATATGACAACTAAAACACCCCACCGTTTTCATCACTTCAAAGCCTTCTTGTTCTTTTTTTGAAAGAATATTTTTTTCACCCGCCATCCAACGATCAAAACGAGACGGAACAATTAACGTACGTTCGTACGCTGCAATAGCTTTCGCTACATTATCTATGGTAATAGGATCCTTTTTCCCAAAGGCCTTTTCAAATAATTCACGGTAACCAGAAATTTTCTTTAGTCGATTGATCACAGATTGGTGATCCGGCATTCCCATTTCAATTGGATTTACTAAGGGCCCTTTGGCCTGCTCCTCTAACGTCTTAGCCCGACCATCCCAAAACTGAACAGTTAAAAACGCTGCGTTCCAAACCGTGGGAGCACCCCGTGATCCTACCTGCCCTCGAATACCGACTGAAGCCGCTCTACCATCATCACCACTTCCCATAACATTATGACACGAGTTACATGAAACCGTGCCATCAAAAGACAGCCGAGGATCAAAAAACAAGGTTTTTCCTAATAAAACCTTTTCTGGGGTGGTGGGATTATCCTCTGGTACTGGAGGAGCTTTCGGTAACATCTCTTGAGCCCGTACCTCTCCAACAAATAGATAAGCAATAACGGCCATTGGTAAAATCAGATCAGTAACTGCCCTAACCACCCTCATCATTATTTTCTCCTTTCCTTGCTATGGATTTGATTTCTTATTAGATCCTGATTGCTCTACTTCACATCCAGATTTGGTTTTCTGACAATCACAACAACATGACTTTTGCCCACCACAACCATGTCTCATTGAATGCATGGAATAACAATTCCACAAACTTAAACACATAACAATTAAAAACACAGCTTGTGTTACCCTTTTCATAATAAAGCCTCCTTACTGCACCCATTGAATCAGTTTCATTTTGTATGTCAACTAGACTTTTTAATTATGCGTAAGTGGGTAAACTCAAGAAAACCCAAAATGCCCATTTCCCAACCCCAACCACTATTTTTAGTCCCCGCAAAAGGAACATCGGGTCGCGAGCGAACCACGTCATCAAAAAATAATAAACTCACCTCCAAACGCTTTTGTAGTTCGTTTTGTTCTTCAAGTGAGTAACCCCATGCAGAGGCCCCTAATCCAAACTGGTTTCTGTTAGCTATTGTTATTGCCTCATCTAAAGTATCATACGAAACCAAAATAAAAACAGGCCCAAAAAATTCCTCTTCAAAGAAGAACGGTTCCACCCCCCGGCTGATGAGAATAGCAGGCCACCTTTCTTCACCAACGGGCCATAATACTTTTGCCCCCTCTGCTAAAGCACGGTGCAGTTGTTTTCGTAACCTTTCTTCTGCTTCAACCGATACAAAATTTCGAGAAGCTATGGTTGAAAGGTTCTTCTTTAATGATTCCACAAAATCGTTAAATATTCTTTGATGTACAATAAATCTCTTAGCGGCAATACAACTTTGTCCCCAATTAATTAAACGACTTGCAATCCCTTGGGTAACTACTTTTGTTACCTCAGCTTGGGGAGCTACTAAGAAGGCATCACTTCCACCCAATTCTAAAACGCATTTTTTTAAGTGAGCCCCCGCCTGAGCTGCCACCCGACGTCCTGCCCGAGTCGAGCCCGTTAAAGTTACCCCATGAATCAATGGGTGAGCAATCAATTCTTCAACCTCTTCATCTGGTAAATAAAAAGAATAGAATTGATTGGGAAAAAACTTTTGAACAATTTGGGTAACTGCTTTTGTAATGGAGGGAGTGTATACAGAATTCTTATGTAACACAGAATTACCAATTAATAAATTCCATGGTAACATTCGAAAAAGCTGCCACATAGGAAAATTCCACGGCATAATTGCCAAAAT
>JANWYU010000162.1 GCA_025055135.1 Pseudobdellovibrionaceae bacterium
AACTTTAAACTTTTTTAAAATTTTAAAACTTTAAACCTTTTTTTTAAAACTTAACAAATAATAACTTAATAAAAATTAAAATAAAGTGAAGCGTGATAACTAAGACTATCGGTTGTCTTGAACGAGTGCCTGTCAAAACCCACTACAAATCTGTTAAAAATTCAAACAACCAATGAAATCTTGCTAGAAGTTCTCATATGGTGTAGGTTAACTGGCCTTAATCTGATGATCCATTTATAACCAATCAGGTGTGAGGCGACTTTATGCGAACTAAGCTCTTTTCCAAATTAATCGTAAATCTTGTAATCGCTAGTCTAGTACATTCTCAATTTTATTTGGGCTACGGATACGCCCAAGTAAATGAACAAAATATAACGCCAAATACAACGCCCTCAAAAAACCTGTTACCAAAATCAACCAAAGCATCTCTTGGAACCACCGTAATCGATCCCCATGCGATAGAAACCGACTTAACTGCTGATGAGGCCAAAAGGCTTTATATTGATACCCAAATCACCTTCTGGGCAACCATACAAGAACATTTCCCACAACATTTTGAATTTATTTTCGGTCAAGATACCCAGTTTCATTTCCCTATTGCCACCAATGACCCCCTTCTAGATGAAGACCCCTTTTTCCTGCGCAGCCAAAAATGGATAAGCACATCTTCCTCGTCAAAAATCAATTGTGACAACACAGATGGGGCAAACAGTGATCACTTTTGCTTTCGTGAAACAGCTCAAGGAATTGAAATTGTCTCAACCGCGTTTCAAGAAAAACAACTGCAACTCTTCTTACCCCTAACGGCTGTTTGGCAAACTGAACAATACCTATTTTTATTAGCAAGAGATAGCTCCTTATTTGATCAAAAACTAGGTAACCCCCTGCCAAATAGCTCCAATAACTCAGAACCCAAAAACCACCAAGGTATCTTTTTTATCAATAAAGGAGATTTTTGGTTACACGCTCAGCGAGGATATCAAGTACCCATTTATTTTTTCCCCCTACCAGGGGATGGATGGATTGCCCAACCTAGTGTTACCGGAAAAGGACCAATTGTAGCTGGATTAGAAGGCATAGTGGAAATGGTGGCCTACAATGCAGAGGGAGAGCCCCTACCCATTGAACTAGAAGATATCCAAACCATCGAAAAAATTCAAAGAACCAATCTGTTTCTCACTCAGGTAGCAACCCTTCTAGAGCTTGGATCTGATCAATTTGATCGCTGGGTGTTACCTCCCCCTAAGTCAACCATGGGCTTTGGAATGATTTGTGCCCCAAGGGAAGTGAATGTGCGATTTCCCAAATTTCCCCAACAAAGTTACTTACACAAAAACAAAAAAGATCATTTCATCAATGATCTTCTGTTATCAAGTTGGATCAAATGGCTCCCTCGAGTGGGACTCTCACAAGCCCTTGCTTCACAAAAAGACTCTCAATCCCCCTCAGCCGGATCCTCTTACTCCCGACTCACTCGTTTAAAACAATTCCTTCGTGATTGGTCACCAAACATTCTCTTGTATGGATCCTATTCCGCACTAGCCTTGTACCTATTCAACCCAAACTCTTTTCAGACATTGATTCCTGAGAACTATCAGGTAATTTTAACTCACATTGGGATATTAATGGCCGGTATCATCGGAACCAGTGTTGTTTTAAAATACACTGTATTTAAAGAACATTTTCAGTCATTGTATCCCAATAAGCCGGGCGACTCACTGTTAACAAAAATCCACAACGAACATAAAGGAATTATTGAATCAATTGGTTATGGTCTCTTTTTCTCATTCTTATTTCCCAATATGCTTTTGAGGCACATGGGGGAATACGGAATTCATCGTTATTTCTCAATGAATAATATTGTTCGTAAAATTTGGGACCACACCTTTGGGTATGTTCAAAATATGTTTGAGCGCATACGGTTCGATTATAGGCAAATTTATTTAGGATGGCTTCATGGGCTGCTCGACTCCGCCATGGTTTTTGTTACTATCTTTGTTTTTGCTCCCTATTTGGCTAACAAATTTGGGATTGGGGTAGCCTCAGGTAGCTACGTGGCGGCTTTCGCCTTTGCTGAGCTTCTACGGAATTTGGTGCTTTATTTTCAAACAGGACCCTACTACTATGTAGAACAGTTACATGAGGTGGTCTATCATGAAGCCATTAAACGGGCTCGGCAACAGCTCACCCTAGATGGAAAAAATCCAGATGATCCCCATAATAAAACCGATTTAGTGAAAGCCATCGATCGTGAAATGAAAAGGATTCATAAGCTTTGGGGATTTCCACCAGAAAATGTGTTTCTTTATGATGCTTACAGCGTTTTAAGAAAATTAGCAAGGGGAGCTGCTGGATTTAAGGGTCCCCAGTTATTGGAGGCTGAGGCCAATGGGACCGATTCCAATCAAAAGTTTCTTTTCGAAAGCAAAGAATGGGGTCTAGCTATTCCTATGTTAACTAGTGCCGTTCACTTAGCAGAAGATCTCTACAGAAAACATCCTTCACCAACCGGAAAACAGGTTTTAGAGCTGTTGAGATGGGCTAGAACCCATTATTCACAAACCCAAGCGGTTTTTGAAAGAATTTGGGATGGTCTGGCCAGCAAGTGGGGTTCAGAAGAGTTTATGAAGTCTCTGAACTTGGAGCTTGCAATACATCAAATGGAACAGGCAGAGTTTGAAAGAGCCTTAGCCCAGCTTTCTCCTCCAGACCGAATTCAAGTAAAAAAAGAGTTGGTTCGGTTAGGTAAAAAACCGCGTCCCAAGATTCAGGCCATAATTAGGGCAATTTATCGCTTTTTCAAAGAGAAAGGGGTGTATCGCGACTGGTTAGATTTACGAGCGATTTTAACAATGGCAAGTTACACGGATCCAGAACTGCCTTTCGCCCTTCACGTACTTCCAAAGAGCTGGATTGAAAGGGCCGGTTCAAAAGAAGCTGCTTGGTTTGCTTTGGAGTTACTCCATCATAGCTTTCGAGCTCACTGGGCCGGGAATCCAAGAATGCTTGATTTTGAAAGTCTTAATAAAGAGGATCTGCGAAAAGCGGAGCAATTGGTGAAACGGTATTATGGTGTGAGAACACAGTCCGCTCAGATATCGGATGGCAACCATTTTCAAGATGAGTATTCACAAGCGATCTTGATGTACCGATGGGCGTTGAAGATTCAAGAGAGAAAAGATCGGTTAGAGCGAATCAGACAAATAGCACAAAATCCTCTTCCTCCAGAGGATTGGCTAGCTCGGCGACAGTGGAACCAAATATTTAAGAAGGCTTCCCCAAAAATGTCCCCAGTTGCTTCCCGATCGAGTGATACAGGTAATTCAACCGATGTGGGCATAAATTCACCCACCGATCAGTTAGATCTCAACTTAAATCAGTTTCCCAAAGAGCAGCAGTTCATGATCATCAGTGCATGGTTAATGGCTGAGAAAAATGGGTTAAGACTATTAGATCCTCAGCAGTCCGAAATTATGAGAGCGGTTTTAGAAAAGGCACTATTAACCTTTCAAGCTCAAAAAGAGTTACCAGAGTTTAACACATATCTTCAAAACTTGGATCCTGCCGAACAGGAAAAGAGCCTAGCAAAACTGTTTTATGACCATCTCATCAAAGCTCTTTATGATAAAACCATTCAGGACGAAAATGTAAGAACAACGCGCGCTGAAGTACCCGGCAGATGGCAAAAAGTCCGAAGAGCGCTCGTCTTTTCTCATCATCCGACATTAGTTCGAATTATAAATTTGGTTTTAGAGCCTTGGTTTCGAACAGGGCCTGATCTTCATCGTCCTGGATGGCAGGGCCTGATAGGGCGTTCTATTCCTCTTTATTCTGATTTAAAACAGGCTGCCATTCGAGTATCTCGCCAAGTGCTGAATGATATTACAGTTTTGTATGCAACCATGGCCCATATTTGGCTGATTCAAGCCCCATATTTGATTTGGGTTCTAAGTCGTTCCATTTTCAGGGTAACATTTCAGATGTACATGGAATTGAACAATCGCCTCATGAGGTGGCTTGATATTAAGCCTTTAGAAAATGCTAGAAACAAAATGGTATATACCTTTGTGCATAGCAATTTGACCAATACTGATCTTATTATTTTGAACAATTTTGCAAACGATTTTCGAACTTTTTTTGAAAAATCCGTTGAACAGATTAAAAGTAGTTTAATCACTGGAATAAAATCCAGTGCCGAATTTTGCGGTCGTATTTTTGGTGGGGATGGTCACTAACAGTGAAAAATGAAAAAAAGTATAAAATAAAAGAGTTCGTTTAGGAGTTAAGGACATTAGAAGTTTAGGAGGGCGATACGGAATCTACTCCACCAAGCAGTGACCGAACAAAGCGATTTGAATCAAAGGGAACGAGATCTTCTATCGATTCGCCAACTCCCAACCACAGTACTGGGATTTTCAAATCATTAACAATATGTACAGCCATACCCCCCTTGGACGAACCATCCATTTTGGTCAGTATTACGCCGGTAACAGGGATTGTTTCTTTGAACTTTTGAACTTGAATAATCCCGTTTTGCCCCCCACTAGCATCAAGAACCACAAAAACTTGATGCGGGTTTTTCCCTAAAGCTTTGGTAACAGATCGATAAATTTTTTTTAATTCCTCCATAAGGTTATGGGATCCATGTAGTCGCCCTGCGGTATCAATTAGAAGATAATCATATCCCTCTCGCTTTGCCTTTTCTACGGCCTGAAAGGCAACGGCAGCAGGATCCTTCACTTGAGGGGGAGAAAAAAAATCTACATGAGCCCTTTGACTCCACACTGATAACTGCTCCGCTGCTGCCGCTCTAAAGGTATCACCTGCCGCCACCAAAACCTTACGTCCCGCCTTCCTAGCAGCGTATGCCAATTTGCCTATGGTTGTCGTTTTACCAACTCCGTTAATACCCACCACCAAACACACATACGGATTTTCACCATCCGTTTGAAAATCCTGCACTTGCGCCCCAGCCACGGCCCCACTTAACATACCTAGCAACTCTCTCGCAAGTACACTCTTTATCGTCTCTAATGATTGTTGTTGAGAGATGGGTAACTTCTGCAACACGGAAATTAAATGCTCAACCACTTTAGGGCCTAAATCCCCTAAATACAACTCCTGCTCTAAATGTTCAAAACGTGTTTCATCTGCTGTGTTCACAAATTTGTGCAACACCGCTTTGAAAAATTCTTGGGTTTTTGATAACCCCATAGTTTCTTTTTTTGGTTTTTCCGTCCTGGAAGGGGAACCAACATCGATATAATCAGACGGTTCCCTTTCTAACACCACCGCGCTTGATGAAGAATTGTTATTTTTTAAAGAAAAAGAGGATCTAAGAATCGGAATTAACATAAGTAAAAAGATCACAATAAATACCGCCACAATGCCCACCAGTAACCAGTGTTCAGTCACAGAAATCATAGGATCACTCCTTTTTTAGGCAAATTCATTATTGACCAGCACGGTGCAATCGATTGGTTACTAACCATAGATATTGGGATGGCTCAATTTGAGCCAATAAAAAACCGTAGGGCCGATGCGTATTTTTTAAAATGCGAGAGTAATTCACTTGTAGGAGGCGCCACACCTGGCAATCCAGCTTTTCTAACAAAGAGGAGGATGCTTCACCTAAGCAACTATGATGTTTTTTTTCCATAACGGCAAACCGATTGATTGCTTCTTCAGATAGGAATTTTTGCAAAACCAAAATGTTACTCATAGTTGCTGATTGATCAGGAGATTCTAAATTGGGGAGTGACTCATAAAATGTTACTTGAACCTCCGGCCAAACCCTACGCAACCATGGTTCGAACGAGTTATGCTCTAATACCACCCACACACGACCAGAATGCTGATGTGCGATAGGATACAAACGCAGTTTGAGAGCCTCAACCACAGTTTGAGGAGAATCGACTTCACTCCACTTAATCAAGTAAAGGGGGCGCCACAATCGTTCTGGATGCAAAAACACGTACCAAACGATAGCTAAGGTCAAAATAAGGGAGGTGGTGATGAGTAGAGTTAATTGGGCATTTTTTGACATGATTTCTGTTCTTAGCGTAAAAGAAAATTGATGTCGACCTTTTCTCATGTTGCCATAGGAACTGAAATTATCTTAGGACAAATTGTAAATACCAATTCTCACTGGCTGAGTAACGAAGCCCAAAAATTAGGACTTATCTGTAGGCTGCAATTAGCATGTCCAGACGAGCGATCAATAATGAAAGAAACCCTGACCTTTGCTGCCCAACACTCGCACATTATATTCGTTACCGGAGGGCTAGGTCCTACTTCCGATGATTTTACTCGAGAAATCATTAGTGAAGTCACCCAAAGACCCCTGGTCTGGAGCGAGTCTGCTTGGAACAACCTTGCCAATTATCTTACCACTAGGGGGCAACCCCTTCGCGAAAGCCACCGACAAGAATGCTATATTCCGGAAGCAGCTACTCTCTTCTTAAATCCTATTGGTACCGCGTCAGGGTTTGCTTTGGAAACTTCTCAAAACATTTGGATATGCCTTCCTGGGCCCCCGAGAGAAATCCAAGTGATGTGGCCTCACATTCAAAAATACTTAGAAACCACGGTTCGTCAGTTAAAAAAAATGGGTTACCTGTCATTTTTGGTGTTTGGTCTTACAGAAAGTGCAGTAGCGGAACTTATTGAGCACGAGTTGAAATCTTGCCTTTTAACAAAGGGATATCGAATTCATATACCATACATAGAATTTAAGTTAGTTTTTGAGGAGTCTGAGCGCTCAATAGCACAAGATTATATGAATAAAGCACAGCAACGATTAAAACAAAAATCGATAGTCATTCAAAACCTAGATGAGGTAGAGGAAAACATCCTGCAGCGCTATCAATCCTCCCTAAATAGCAGAATCGTTTTTCTTAATCAAACGAAGCATCCTCTTTTTACCTCTATTTTCCGCCAAAGAATAAAGATGATTGAATGGCATAATTTATCATTTGAAGAAATCAGGCCTCAACCGAACACCCTATATTTATCTTGGTTATTAAATGGCGTGGATGGCTCGAACAATAATTATGAACTTTTTATAAACAACCATCAAAGCCATGACATCATTAGAGTAACATCACCGCTCAGTCAATTCCATTCTTTAGAACGCAAAATCAAAGACTTAATAGAGCGTGCCCTACTAAAATTAGCTGGTTTTGATGTGATGGCATAAGGAAGTCAAAATGGTTACCAGAATCCAAAAACCAAACACCTGTAGATCAAGGGTAGCAATTATTGGTAGCGGATTTGGAGGGTTCGCTTTAGCTATTCGCTTGCAGGCTGCTGGATTTCAAGTAAAGATTTTTGAAAAAAGAGATTTGCCTGGCGGACGGGCATATGTCTTTTACGAAAAAGGATTTACCTTTGATGCAGGACCAACTGTAATTACGGCCCCTCACTGTATTGAGGAGCTATTTGCGCTAGCCGATAAAGACATTAACGATTACGTTAAATTGCTGCCTGTCAAGCCTTTTTATCGTCTGCTTTGGAGTGATGGATACCAATTCGATTATTCCAATGACGATAAATCTTTATTCGAACAAATCAAAAGAAAAAACCCCAATGATGTTGAGGGTTACCAACAATTTTTAGAGTATTCTCGTCGCGTTTTCGATGAGGGTTATACCAAATTGGCAGCAGAACCATTTCTTAATTTGTGGAGCATGGTTAAGGTAGCACCACAACTGATTACCCTGAAAAGTCACCGCAGCGTTTATTCTGTGGTATCACAATTTATTCAAGACGAGCATTTACGACAGGCATTTAGTTTTCATACACTTTTGGTTGGGGGTAATCCATTTGAAACCTCTGCTATTTACGCCTTAATTCACTATTTGGAAAGGAATTGGGGAGTTTTCTTTCCTCAAGGGGGAACCCACGCTTTAGTCCGCGCTCTAGAACGGCTTTTTCTGGAGCTTGGGGGAGAAGTTGCTTACAATAACGAAATTGTAGAAATCGTTACTCATCAAAATAAAGTAACAGGTGTAAAAAACCATCTGGGCGAAATATGGCCTTGTCAAGCCGTATGTAGTAACGGAGATATCATTTACACATATGCAACTCTTTTGAAAAATCATCCCATGGCACAAAAAAGAGCGGCAAAGCTCAAGAAAAAAAGTCTAAGTATTTCCCTCTTTTTAATTTATTTTGGAACCAAAAAACGGTATCCAAACCTGGCTCATCACACAGTTATATTTGGTCCACGTTATAAAGGATTACTTGATGATATTTTTTCAAACGGCGTGTTGCCAGAAGATTTTTCTTTATATCTTCATGCTCCAACAGTCACGGATCCAAGTCTTGCTCCACCAGGTCACGAATGTTTTTATGTTTTATCTCCTGTGGCACACTTAGGAGACTTGCCCATCGATTGGGACTCTACAAAACATGTTTACGCCAATAAAATTCTCACTTACTTAGAAAAAATATTACTTCCAAATCTATCTGAAAATATTGTGGTGAAAAAGATTATTACCCCTCTCTATTTCGAAAGAGATCTTAATGCATACCATGGTAACGCCTTCAGCTTACGACCTACCTTGTGGCAATCAGCCTATTTAAGACCCCATAATAAAGATGATAACATTGGGGGGCTTTATTTTGTTGGAGCTGGAACTCACCCAGGCGCGGGAGTTCCCGGAGTCATCAATTCTGCTAAGGCTACAGCAAAAGTCATTTTGAATGAATTTTCGGCGTGACTATTAGTGAGCAAGTAATGACTGCCGCTACTGATGTACAAAATAACAACATTGTTTTGAAGGAAATAATTGCTAATGGATCTAAAAGCTTTTATTTTGCTTCGCATTTTTTGCCTCCCGTTACCCGCCGTAGAGCTTGGGCTCTCTATGCCTGGTGCCGATTTAGCGATGATTACATAGATAAAGCGCCTTCTTCCAAAGAAGCTTTAGTTCGGGTTCACTACTTAAATCATCTCACTCAACTATTGGCTCATTCCCACCAACCCTCTTTTTATCTAATCGACAAAACGTTACCATATGAATGGCATTTTTTACGTCAGTTACTGATTGATTTGCCAGAATTAAATCATCAATATTTGATCGACCTTATTCGAGGTTATGAAATGGACGTAGCCGGCTACCAAATGAAAAGCCTACCGGAATTAATCGAATACTGTTATTGTGTGGCTGGAACGGTAGGACTGTTAATGGCTCAAATCATGGGCGTGCGTAAGTCTTCCGTATTAGAACAGGCTAAGAATCTAGGAATAGCCTTACAACTAACCAATATTATAAGGGATATTCCAGAGGATTTACGTCTCGGTCGAATCTACATACCTCGCGAGTTTTTTAATCATTGCGAATTGAATTCCGTTGACAGATTTATTCGTTTGGATCCTCAAGTGGTCTACCAAGCAAGAAAATATTTGTTTCAAATAGCCGAAAATTATTATGACTCTGGTCTCAAAGGTTCACTTAATCTGAGTTGGCGTGAAGGTTTAGCAGTTACCGTTGCAGCATTGACCTATCAGAAAATTGGGAAAAAGGCTCTTTCTCTTAGAAAAGGAAGTAACGTAAGTCAAAGGATCTTTACCACATTTTTTGAGAAGGTTATCATTCTTTTTAAATCTTTTTTTTCTTTTAGTTGGAAATGGGGCCTTAAAAGACTTGGTATCGTGAAATAACAGTTTTTTAAAGAAGTAAAAAATAATTAACTAATGTTAGGTAACCTTTTTTTTTGCTCGCTTTATGCCGCGATAGATATGATAATCCTCAAGGGTGAAGCAACCATAGGTCATTTTGCGCAAAATGTCCCAGGCATCTTCCATAAGGTGCTCCTGAATAAGCTCTAATTGTGGATACGGCAAATGACTTTGCGCCATCAGATCCGCCATCATCTGAGCTACAGATTCGAAAACAACATCCTCAAAACTTTTAATATGATCTGACGGTGTGTCTAGTGACCTTCGAATAAATTGCGTTAATTGATCCGATTTCACCACCTATGTGTTCGACTAAAAATGCAGTTACTTAACAAGGATCATTCAATTTCGGTCTTAAGTTTAATGGCAGCGTCCAGTGAGAATTGATCGTTACCACTAACCCCAAACGGAAAGCGGGTACCTAGCTCTAAGCCAAGTCGACTAGCCGTGCTTAATTGAGTTTCAACCCCTAAAATGCCGTTAAGTTGAATCGATAACTCATTAAAGTGGGATTGGGGCGATGTCACCTGCAAAGAACGGAAAGATACCCCGCCTCCCCACAACCAATGCCATCGGAGAGAACGAAGACCATTCAACCTTGCAAGCTGAAAACTTAACTCCTGCAATCCAACACGCATATCAGCTTCCTGTTGGTTATAAAACAATCTCAAGTGAGAGCGCCCTTCAAAACCCTCAGGACCTAGTTCCTTAATATAACCCACATCGACTCCTTGCAACCAGGCCAAACGTCCTAAGCCACCTTTAGCGTTTATTTGATTGCCACTGTTCACAACCCCTAGACTAAAGTAATTAGCAACGGACGACTTATTCGATTTTAATTTGTTAATGCGGTTTCGTTTGTAATTTAACTCTTGTAACAGTTCCTCATAGCTCTGTTCCTGATCAGACATAGTAACTTGGGGAACAAGAAAGAATGTAAGGCAAACCGCACCACAACTCAAAAAGAACACTCTTAAGAGAATCTTTGCCAAATTGCCCATTTAGCGCTCAATCCTATTACATTTATTATAATTTTAAATCCCTTCACTAGTAGTCCAGAACTTAAGAACCAGACTTGGTGCTCAACAAATTAACGGTAATACTAGAAGGTGTGTCAAAAAAGTGGCGCGAGGTTATTTGTCCCTTTTGTCTTTCAGGCATTAAAATACACTCGAAGAAGCATATTAATTTCATCAATGTTGCTCTAAGTTTTGTAGCATCCCTGGCCTATGGTTACCTATTCACCTGGCAGCTTAATTTTAAATTTCTGTTACTAGCAGGTTTTTTTCTTCTAATTGCCGAGATTTTTGTTCATTTGCGTTGGCGCCTATCCCACATTTGCAAGGAATGTGGATTCGACCCGATTTTATATAAAACCAATCCCCAAAAGGCTAGCGACTGTATTAAATATCAATTGCAAAAACGCCAAAACGACCCTTACGCCTACCTTAAACCACCATTAAAAATACCGGTGAAAATAGTTACCCCAAACGGCCAGGTAACATCAGTTCGTAATGGAGACAAAGCCCTAATCCCTTACCTGACGTGTCGGTTTTACCAAGAAAAGAAGCGCCATTCCCAAGAGAAGCGGACCCCACAAAGCCAAAAGGCCGACGCGATGATCGCCACTCAGTCGCGTCACACCCCCCATCACCAGGGGGCCCAAAATTGAAGCAAATCTTCCAACCAAATTGAAAACCCCGAACCATTCCCCACTGCGCTCCAACGGAATCAGCTGAGCAAATAAAGATCGAGACAATGATTGAACTCCACCCTGCGCTAAAGCAATAAAAACGGCCAAACCCCAAAAATCAAAAGCGGTCTGTAACCGATACCCCCAAAAAATAATGATAACATATACAAAAAGCAGTATGAGAAGAAGATAGCGAGTAGCAATGAATAAGGTGAGTCTCCCCACAATGAGAGTGGCAGGAAAGGCTACTAGCTGTACTAAGAGGAGGGCAGAGACTAACTGAGAGGGACCTAATCCTAAAGATGACCCATAATCAGTGGCCATATTTATCACGGTATAAACCACGTCAATGTACAACCAATAGCTAACCAAAAATAATAATATGTTTTTGTCACGAATCATCACCTTTAGGGATTCATTAAATTCGTAAAAAACCTGAATCATCTTTCCTCTAAAAGAGGGGATTATATGCTTTTGCTTCTTTTCAACAACCCATCTAAAAAAAGGAAAAGAAAAAACAATCCACCAAATAACTACAGTAACAAAACTATACTTCATTGCCTCAATTGGCCCCTCCCATCCAAACCAAGAGGCATAAAAGACCATAAAAATATTGAGACTAAGTAGCACTCCCCCACCCAAATAACCTAACCCATATCCTAACGATGATACTAAATGCTCCTTACCCGAAACGGTAACATGCTTAAGCAAAGAATCGTAAAAACTCATACCCAAATTAAAGCCGGCCAAACTAAAGCCAAATAACCATAAAGCCATTGACCACTGATCCGGTCCAATAAATGCCAGTCCCACAACTGATATCCAGGCAACTAACGATGATAGTAACGTTGCCATTTTCTTGCATTGTAATCGATCAGTAAGAAAACCTAAAAAGGGATTAGAGACAGCCACTATCAGACTGGAAATAGAAACGGTAGCCCCTAACCAAAATGTGGAATCTGTGGAGGGTAACGATCGTGCAAATTCATTCTTAAAGAGGATGGGGAAAAAGCCTGCCATTACCGTGGTAGCATAAGCCGAGTTGGCCCAATCAAATAAAGCCCAATACCATTCCGCTTTGGAAAAAGATCGTACCCAGCGAATCACCCCTTTAGCTTAAGGGTATTTCGGCAGCGTGGCAACTTTGATTTAACCAAGACAACCAAATGCTAATTTATGATGATAAGATTGAGAAATCCTTTAGCAAAGAATTAACTTCTTTTTTGTGATATGAAAATGATCAATTTTATTTATGTCGATCATGCACATCACATCAGCAAGATTTTCCATAATGACTTTAATCAAACCACAGACCTCTGGGTTACATCATCTTTGAAAAACAAAAAAAACCTCGAGCGCTTACTATTAAATAGCAACCCCATAGTTGTTAATGACTCTATTATACGTGCCCAAGATTTTTGGCTGTTTCTATTTTCCTTGCTTAAAAATGATGATGAAATAACGATAAATCAAGATCTTTTAGCGTATTTTATTGAGGAATCATTTCAACAGGAATCAGAGGATAAGTCTCTCTTTAAAAATTTTAGCGCAAATGAAATAGTAACGCTTCTGAAAATTTTGGGTCCTATCGCTCTTTATGATTCGGATATTAAAAACATGGAATTATTTTTTGAGTATTACCCAAGGGCTGCTCAGGAATGGCAACACGTTTATGTTTTCATCCAGTCTTTGGCACGGGCACTTTATGTTCAAAAAAAATGGGTCATAAAAGAATGGATACCTCATCTTGTTTTACAAAGATTATCATCGAAAAATATCTCTTTGCCCTATCGTCGAATTTACATAGATTTGAATTTTCGGATTAAATTAATTGAGGCTCAAATTTTAAAAAAATTGGCCACTAAGATTCCAGTAACAGTACTCACTCCCAATATAAATAGCTCAATTTTTCATCGCCAAAACTATTTTTTAAAAACATACCAAGAACTCGGGGCCTCTTTTAAGACACAAGAAACCAAGGAAACTAATATTTCACTTACAACCACGGATCTAACTCATGCTAGCGTCTTAATTTTTCCTAATGAAATTGAGCAAATTAAATTTTTTTTCGAAAAATCAAAGGAATTAATTAGACAAAACGTAAAACCAAACGAAATTCATTGGTTTTTTCCCAATACCCAACAACTTAACCCAATATTGCTACAGATGAGTGAATTCTACCAACAACCAATTTGGATTGAACCTGTTTCTAATATTTACTGTGACCCTCGCATCAGGGAATGGATAGATAGCTTAAATTTATTTACCCCAGAGATAAATCCAGGTTCCTTGGAAATAGCTAAGAAACAAAACCCAAAGCTTCTTGGTCCCTTGAAAAACATACCACCCTTCTTAAACCACATAAAGGAAATTCAGGATCAGGATCGGCGTTTTTTCCAAAAACATTGGCAGGAATCGAACGTCATTTTGGATCGTGACCAATTCATAAAAAAAATTGTTCAATACTGGCGATGGGATGGAAATGAGCCCATCTTTTTAAAAATCTTAGAAGCTTTATTTTTGAGCACCCCATCTAATGTTACTTTGAGTTTTGTTCAGTGGATAAAATTTCTTAAATCATTGATCATGAAATCCGATCTAACAACTCATTCCTATCCTCTGGCAGATCAAATCTTGGTATTCAAAATTCACGAATATCCTTCAATCCCAGCACAATATCAATTTATTGGATCAATAACCCGAGATAGTTTAAAATCAGAGGATTTCTTTCCCATTCCCATAGAACACATCAATATATTAAACGACCAGTTTGGTTATGATATAGAACATCCTCTAATCAATTGGAAAGAAACATACCTTCAATGGCTTATCCAACAACCCACTTATGAAAAATGGATCAGCAGCTTTCACTTAGATGTCCAAGGCAATCCAGCCTCAGTTCATCCATCTCTCTTGGAAGGGAATAACGCTGCTGTAACAGAAATGGATGCTACCAATCACAACATCTTCCATGACAATAATTTCATCAAAATTTCTGAGCAACAAGAGGTGGAATATTTTAAATGGGAATGGCCAAAACAAATGAGCGTTACCCGATTGGAATTATTTCTCCGTTGCCCTTTTCGCTTTTTTGTAGAACATAACATGAAGTTTTCCCCTCCGGAATCCCGCAACTTCCAATTGGAATATAACTTAGAAGGACAGCTTTATCACAAATTACTGGAATATATACTAAAACACTGGAGTTTATTAAAAACAGTAAAAGCCGAGTTAGATATTCGATCCGCTTTACAAACTTGGTCAAAAGAGCTTCTCGATAATCTATCCAATAACTTACCTGATTATTTAATAAAACGCCATCGCAATCAGTTACCATCCTTTGGATTTGATTTTTTCAAATACCATCACAATTTTTTAATTCAGCATCCTAAAGTAGAAGTTGTCCTATGGGAGTATCCTGTTACTATCTTTCTTGATTTAAAATATCAAAAGTTTTTAGCAACTGAACCTAATCATCCATTACACTTTAATATTAGTGGCAAGATTGATCGCATAGATATCATCAATGACTATTTTGTTATAGTAGACTACAAAAGAACTATTAAAGAAGAGTTTGATTTTTCAAAATGGATCCCCCATCAATATTACCAAATGCTTTTGTACGGCATGGCCATCCTCCACAATCCCCCGCCAATTCTTCGTGAAAAAAAATGGGGAGGTGCCGTTTTCTTTAACTACTCCGACTTATCGTTCGCAAAAGGGTTTCTAATAAATGATTTGGTACCTGATTATTTAGAGAAGCCTATCCCCTATCATAACTCTATGGACTACCTAACCTGCCAGGAAAAATTAAAAGAAATGACCCAACTATTTTTCCACCAAATTGACGAAAGAATTTCAAAATTCCAGGCACATCCATTTATTTTTCACGATCGCCAAGAATTATGCGAAAACTGTTACTGGAGTTATTTATGTCCAGCACCACATCTTCCAATTTAAAAATATATGATCCAGCTAAGGGTCAAAAAAAGTGGATTATCGTTCACGCTGGAGCAGGAGCCGGAAAAACCACAGAACTCATTAGTCGAGTAATTTCCTTCGGGATCGAATTCTATCGCAACCACAAAAGAATGCCCAATATTGTTTTAACCACTTTTACCGTAAAAGCTACTGAAGAAATACGAGAGCGTCTAACTAAAGCCGCCAACCAAATTCAGGATTCAATTCCTCTACCCAAACGTGACTTAGCTGACTGGCTTTCAAGCAACCAAGTTTTTGTAACCACCATTCATGGACTTATCATTCGCTTTTTGCAAAAAAAGGGTAATTTTTTTGGATTGTTCTCAGATTTTAAGGTCGTTAATGAAAATATTTTCTCATCCTTTTTTAAAAAATATTATTTTGAAATCCTGCCAAACGATCAAAACTTACTTTCCACCGTAGATCAGCTAATAGAAAATTATGGGTACAACACCTTTATTCAATTAACTCAGCAATTAGTACAACGGATTATTGCTGGAGATCCTATAAAACCCTATGAATCTCAATGGGATTTAAGTTACTGGCAAGAACAGGCTCATTATCATTTAAGCGCCCTCAATGAAACACTGCAGTTGATCGACCAAGATCAAATAAAAACTGCATCACAAAAAGAGACTTTTAAGAAACTTCGTGATCTTCTAGACTATTCGATAACTACTCCAGAACAACTAAGGCAGTACCTATTTGAAGCTCAAATATCCGCTAGAAGTAAGTTCCATCCACCTGACGTCGGAAACAAACTTAAATATCACCTCACAGCCCTCCGTGAGTTAGCTCAAGATGAGTGGCTTACAAACAATCTAAAGGAAACAGAAAACATCTCTTTTGAATTTTTTAAAATTTCTCAGGCATTAACTAATCCTTGGCTAAAACATCTTAAAAATTTACAAAAAATTCCCCTAGTGGACATAGAGCCTATCGGACTTCACCTTCTTGCGAATGATCCATCCATAGCACAGAGCTTCTCTGAGGAGTGGGATTATTGGTACATAGACGAGTTTCAAGATACGTCCCCCATTCAAATAAGAATACTGAAACACCTAATGGGAAACTCCTGCGGTTTCTTTGTCGGTGATCCCCAACAAAGCATATACCTATTTCGTGGCTCTCGCTCTAAAGTTTTCTTTGACCAAATATATTCAATTAAAGATCAAAATGGCAGCGTAATTTACCTGCAAAAAAACTATCGCTCATCGAAAAATGTTTTAGATTTCATTAATACCGTTACCCAACTAATGGCTTACAATAATTTTATTCCCATGGAGCTGGGAGTATCAGAAAGCAGCGATCATGGATCAGTCGAAATCATACCATGGAAGACGGAACATATCAGAAGGGAATCGATCGATCAGTGGCTCATTTCAGCAATTCCTTCTATTGTACTAAAATTAATGGTAACTGAATCAAGAAACCTTCACCAAATAGCAATCCTCTGTTTTGAAAACAAAGATTTAGAGATTATTTCTCAAGGACTCACACGTTTACAAATTCCCCATCAGTTGCATTCTCCAAGTAATTTTTTTGAAAAACGAGAGGTAACCTCTGCGCTATCTTTGCTACGATTTATTTGTTTTCCAGAGGATAACGAAAATTTGTTTTTTATTCTATTACAGCCATGGTGTGGCTTTTCTAGTAACTATCTCCAGCAACTAACAAACATAACAAAAGTAGAGAGCCCCTCATGTCTTTGGGAACAATTACTTAAACAATTCCCAGATCATTCTGTTACCAAAACACTTGAATTGCTTAATCAGCAATCCTTAAATAAGGGAATATTCGAGACATGGCTTCATTCGCTTAATTATTTTCAACTATGGAGTTATTATGAAATTGAGAGCCAATCTAAATCACATGATAACTCAATTTGGCAATGTATTGTTTTTGTAAGTAACGAAATGAGATCACCCTCTTTTTCTTGGTCCCAATTTTGGCATAAGGCTAAATTAAACCGAATGGGTCTCAAGAAAGAAACCATAGTAACCGCAGATATACAAAAAAACAAAGTCCAGTTGATGACCATACATGCTTCAAAAGGTCTAGAGTTTGAAACTGTTATTTTCCCTAATTTCCCAAAAACAAATAACAATCGGTTTCCTTACCTCTTATTCGACGAAAACTCGGGTTCTTTTGCCGTAAAGTCATTGAATTATAAAGTTCCTTGGGTCAATCGACAGGAGAGTGAGTTGAAAAAACTCCTCCTAGCGGAAAAAGAAAGAGTTTGGTATGTTGCCATCACCCGGGCTAGAAAGAACTTAATAATCCCATTCTTGTTCGATCACAAAAAGACCAACGAGATCGCCAACTCGGAAAATCAAGACCTATTTCAAAACCCCGGTTTAGTTTTAAATAAATTCGTTAAAGAAGAATCCATCCAAGTCTTTCCCTACCCCAACGACCTTCCGGACGAAATTATCCGGTCGTCAACAAAATCCAAACCGATAAGAAAGCATATCTCCCCGGTATCATTCGTTACCCAAAATGCCAATTCGACCACGAATTCAAAAGTGACCACAACCCACCAATTGGTGCACTCTGAAGATTCGGATTTTTTGTTGCCTCATCTTAAAGGTATTTTTTTTCATCAACAAATCGATCAATTCATTAAGAAAAATAAGCATTTAGAAAATAAGCATTTAGGAGATTTCAATGATCAATTGAGTACCCACCTATCGCTCTGGACCATTGAGCAAATTTATCACCTAACACACCAACTCGATGTGTATTATTCAGAATGGTCCTATTCCAAATTAGACGAATTTGGTAACGTTAGGGTTCGACGAATTGATTTCTGGGGAATCAGCCACAAAAATAAAAAAATCATCATTGTTGATTTTAAATCAGGTGACTCTTATCCAATAGTCGATGGATTTCAACAACTTTCAGAGTATGCTCGAGACCTGGCATCTAGCCATGTAATACCTATTGGGTACAATATTTTACTACGCCTGATGCTTACTAGAGCAGAAAAAATCTTCGATCAAGAATGGCAAGGATAATTTCTCATTTGGTTTCACTTTGTCGGATCATGATAATCCGAATTTTCTTTTTTTCATTAACATTTACAGTAACCTTAGCAATTCCCTCCGTTCCATTAAAAGAGTTATACGCTCGAATTTCTACAGGAACCTTCGCAGGAACTGGATAAAGATCCAATTTAGATAAATCAGTAACCCTTTGTCCTGCTATTTCCACTATCGTATCATTTGTTCCCCCAATAATCTCAATGCTCAAGTATCCTTTTGGCGGCTCCGGAGTTAAATTAACATCTAACCGCATTGGATTGTCATAATCCACTTTAAGAACTTGTTCGTAGGGAATGTAATTTTCTTTGCGTATGGTTATTTTTACCTCTTCTGATGAGTAGATGGATCCTCGATAAGGAGTAAAACCAACTTGTTTACCATTAATTTCCACCACAGCCCGATCCGGTTGACTATAAACAGTAAGACTAGCAATTCTTTGCCTGTTTGTCCGAGAATTTCCACTAGTGTCAACAATTTTGGAGGAGGTTATTGGTGTATTTTTTGACGACATCTCAAATACTCTTAAGGAGTTCTTTTTATCTTTAGTAACCATAAAATAAACAAAAGATCCTAATATGATGACCAGAGCAACGACTGCATAGGTATAAATCGTATTCGAATGCGATGGTTTTGTTTTTCTAATCCCTGAATTAGTACGAAAGATTGATGCCGATGCTGTATTTTGGCTTATGGGTTGACGATCCGTATGAACAATTTCCGAAAGTTGAGTTACCGTTTTAGTATGAGAGATTGACCGGGACTGAGTTTGAGTAGTGTGTTGAGGAACTGAACTCACTGCATTGTTGTCCATATTCTCTTGAGGAGGTGACGGCGGAACTTCTAAAGGAATTTTTAATGAATCTACTTCTATAGGTTCACTAACTGGCTCTGATTCTAAACCGGGAATGGACTCACTTCCAGTAATATCACCCGTTACTTCTTGAACAGTTGAAACAGATGCTGTTAATGTTTTCGTTTTTTCTTCACCAGAATCAGTGACATCTAAATTAATCTGAGAATATTCTGAAAATTTTTTTCTATTCTCTAAATACATATCCCGATAAATTGTTTTCATAAATTTGGAAAAATCTGTTTTGGAAAACTCGGGAAATTGAGTATTTAGAAAGCGATTTAAGTCACGATGCATCGCCTGAGCACTGGCATATCTCATATCTAAAGATTTGGATAGTGCCTTCATCGCAATACGCTCAAGTTCCTGAGGAACATTAGGATCTATTTTCCGAATGGATGGTATTTGGCAATCACGAACTTTTTTTAAGGTAGCCGCCTCGTTAGAACCTACAAACAATCTTTCCTTAGTAAGTAACTCCCACAGAATCACCCCCAAAGAAAATACATCAGTACGTCCATCTAACGGCAGTCCCTCTGCCTGCTCCGGCGACATGTAGCCAAATTTGCCCTTAATAACTCCCGCCTGGGTATGCTCCAGCTGAGTCTCCGCTTTCGCGATTCCAAAATCC
>JANWYU010000185.1 GCA_025055135.1 Pseudobdellovibrionaceae bacterium
GCATTTTTAATTGATCCAAACAGTTGACCGCTCTACCCTCTTTGAGCGAGAACCTTTTTAACCTAAACAAAATTATTTTTCGAGACAACATGAAAAAATCAGATTTAACGTACTCTTATCCTGCCCACTTGGTTGCTACTGAGCCACGCTTTCCCTCTCGCATTTTAAGAGTTCCCCAAAACGATTATCCCCGGGAAATCACGCGCCAAGAGCTTTTTGACGAAATTTCCGCTGGCGACGTGTTGGTAATTAATCGAAGTCGTGTATTGCCGCGACGCCTTTTTAGCAGTGAGGGCATAGAAATTCTATTCATCAAACCAATCAACCAGGATCGCACCCATTGGGAAGTTTTATTTCCTGCGGCAAAATCTGATATTGGGGACTTATTTGAGTTACCCAGTAACTTAAGGGGGCGACTGCACAGTAAAGGGATGCCTCAAATTCTGGAAATGAGTGCCCCTCTGGAGGAAGACTACTTTCGCAAACATGGTGAACTGCCTCTGCCTCCCTACATTCTACGCATGAGGGGGGAGCGACACGCCCTGCCAGAGGATATCCGTTGGTATCAACCGGATTGGGCACAGATTGATGGTAGCCTAGCCTCACCCACCGCAAGCCTGCATTTCCGTCAGAGTGACCTAGATACCCTACAGGCCAAAGGAGTCATCGTAGCCCCTTTGATTCTTCACGTTGGTCTGGGGACCTTTTTGCCGATTAAGACCGATGATCTCGACCAACATCAAATGCACGAAGAGTATGTGGAAATTCCCTATCAAACTTGGGAAAAAATTGAAAAGGCCAAACACGCAAAAAAATCGGTTTGGGCCTTGGGAACCACGGTAACACGAGCCCTAGAGAGCGTACCGTTAGGGGAACTAGACCAAACTCCTGGTGGCTGGGTGGGATGGACCAAACTTTTCATTCGTCCAGGTTTTCGTTTTCAGATAGTGAACCGATTGCTCACCAATTTTCATCAACCGGAATCAACATTATTGGCTCTGGTAGCGGCTCTACAGGGAGTTGAGCGAATGAAACAGGCCTACCAACTAGCCATCGAACTTCAGTTTAGGTTATTTAGTTATGGAGATTTAAGTGTTTGGGATGTACACTCAACTCATGGATGAAAAGGATTTATCCCAAAAAGTTCGTGAACTCGAAAACATCATTGCTCTACAAAAAAAACAGTTAGATGAGTATCAGTTTTTAATTGAAAGCACCAATGAAAGACTGCAGTTTTTTATTCAGCAATTAAGGCACGATTTGCAAAAACTAAGAGACCTACAAAAGATTTTAGTGCCCAAGCAAATTAAGAAGATACCGGGAATGGAGTTTTCATCCCGATTTGTTCCGGGCTCCAAAATTGGCGGTGATTATTATGACATTTTCCCTATTAAAAATAGTCAGAGTTTTGGGGTAATTCTTTCATCATCCGGCAGTCATGGGTTAAGCTCCTTAGTGCTCTCCATTATGGTAGCAGTAGGCCCTCGGATAGACTCGTGTCAAGATGGTTCAGCCCTACAGCAGGCTACCGAAACTTTAATAAATAACGTCCGGCAACACATGGAACCCCAAGATGAGTGGCATTTTTTTTATGGCGTTTTTGACAAAAAATACTTACGCATGGATTTTTATAGTTTTGGTAACATTGGGATTGCCTTTCAAAAAACGGACCGATCTGCTTTTGAAAGCAATGAAATTCAACTACCTTGTATTACAAAGGAGAGCGCTCCTTCGTTTAATCAACAACAAATCCAACTTGATCCCAGTGGCCGTTTTATTTTGGCGTCCCCAGGGGTTATTAATATTAGGGGCGCAACACCCTCTGAAAACTGGATTCATTTTTTAAATTTTCAACTTGGTAATGGTAAGGATGTTAAACATATTCACGATCTACGGAATCACGTTTTTCGATGGGCGCGCAAAATGAGCGGACCTCAACCAACCCGCGATCAGACGGTGATTATTGCTCAAGTTACAGAGCGAGCCATCCGTCTGGCTACATAACCGCAATTTTAATTGCGTTTCGTTAGGAAAAAACGCATTTTATTAAGTGAAGCGCTTAACAAAAGAGGAGGACTTCGTGGCTGAAATCACCGTGTATGATAAAGCGATAGACAAAGGCTTAGAAGGTGTTGTGGCCTGCTCAACTGCCATTTCAACCATTGAAGACACGACCCTGAATTATCGCGGTTACACCATCGAGGACCTAGCACATCATTCTTCATTCGAAGAAACTGTGTTTTTATTGTGGAATGATCGTCTTCCTAATTCCCGAGAGTTGGAGCTATTCTCTTTACAACTACGATCCAACATGGTGTTACCAGAGAATTTTTTTAATTTGCTGAAGATGCTTCCTGTAAATGGAGTGCATCCAATGACTTGGCTGAGAACTGCGGTTAGCCTATTGGCTCACGTTGATCCTGAAGCTCAAGATAATTCCGCGGTAGCAAATCAAAACAAAAGCTTACGTCTAACCGCCAGAATGTCGACGCTGGTTTGTGCCCTGCAGGCTATCCGCAAAAATCAAGAGTTACCAACTCCAAGAAAAGATCAATCAGTGGCCTGGAACTTTTTGTATATGCTGCAGGGAGGAAAAGAGCCTAATCCAGAGCACGCTAAAATTTTTGATACCTGCTTGATTCTACATGCCGATCACGAATTAAATTGTTCGGCTTTTGCCGCCAGAGTAACCGCCTCATCATTAAGTGATTTATATTCAGCAGTGGTTTCGGCCATTGCAGCCTTAAAAGGCCCTCTCCATGGAGGAGCTAATGAGCAGGTGTTACTCATGTTACAAAAGATCGGTACCGTAGAAAAGGCAAAGGATTTTGTTAAAAATGCCCTGGCTAACAAAGAAAAGGTGATGGGTATTGGTCATCGTGTGTACAAAAATGGGGACCCACGAGCAGCAATATTGAAAAAATTCAGTGAAAAACTCACAGCAGAGGCAGGATTATCTCACTTGTACCAAATGTCTGTGCTGATTGACCAAACCATGTATCAAGAAAAGGGTTTGATGCCAAACGTGGATTTCTACTCAGCAACCGTGTATCACAGCATGAATATCCCTTCCGATTTATTTACTCCCATTTTTGCCGCCAGTCGCATTGCAGGTTGGTGTGCTCACGTTTTAGAACAATACGGGAACAATCGCATCTATCGCCCGCGGGGTAAGTGGGTAGGTGCGAGTGGGCGCAAGTGGTTGCCTGTTACTCAACGTGGGTAAAGAAAGGATGGGTTGTCGTTCGGTAATTACAAGCTAATAACAGATTGGGCGATTGGGCATGGAGCGAGAAACAGGGCAGAGAAAAGGAGTACGAGAATAAGAAAATAAGAAAAAGAAAAGGAGTAAGGGATGGCATCAGTTTTTACCAAGATTATTCGAGGGGAACTTCCTTGCTACAAAGTGTATGAAGATGAAATGGTTATTGCCATTTTGGCCAAAGATCAAATCCATTTGGGACACACCTTGGTAATACCTAAGCAGGAAATCGATCATTGGACTGACCTACCAGAAACCCTTTATGTGCACCTTCAAAAATGTGCCATGAGAATAGGTAGGGCGATTCAAAAAGTTACCGAATGTCGGCGTGTCCTAACAGCAGCTATTGGGTATGAGGTACCCCACTTCCATCTACACTTAATTCCCTCTTGGTCCATGGCTGATCTCAATTTTTCAAAGGCACGCACCCGCCCCCATGAAGAAATGGAAAAAATGGCGGAACGCCTACGACAGGCGTTAGGTCATTAAAAATAAAAATAAGGCCAATATTAAAATTCAATATTAATTTGATAATGATTTAATAATGATCCCCTCTGAATCATTTTGAAACGCTCAAAAGGGGGCGGTGCCGTTTCCTGAATTTGTTGTCACGTTTTTCATCAATCTGCCGATAAGTGTGGTATAATGGTATAATACTAATAGAACTTTTTATTTTTTGCTTTTTATTTTTTATGGCTTTGAAGCTTGAGTAGAAACGACGATGGTAAAGGGGAGGGAGGCATACAAAAGCACATGGGGCAATGGTTACCGTTTTTGCTTAATAGGACACACATTTTTAT
>JANWYU010000021.1 GCA_025055135.1 Pseudobdellovibrionaceae bacterium
AACCCTTTATGTGGGAGGGGAGTTTTTCATAAACAACCGCCAATCCATTTTGGCCATTGATATTCCCACCCAATCCATTACTTCCTTTAATCCCTCTCTTCGTGGCTCCGCTACCCCCCGGGTACGGGCCATAACATCCCACGGCGGTCGAATCTACCTGGGCGGCTTCTGGAACAACACCCATGGCGGTCAGGTGCGCATCAACCTTCTTGCTACCGACGGCTCCGCACCTCAGTGGTAATCGTTGCTATTAAGGCATAAAGTGATTTTAAAAGTGGTTCAAAGTGGTTAGTATATCGCCACCACCATCCGGTTACCGGGTAACATTTTTGAGTTGATCCATAGTTTCGATAAGAGCACTGCGGATTCCCGGCTCTTGAGCAGAGTGTCCCGCGTCAGGAACAATAATCAATTCACTTCTGGGTAACGCGCGATGCAGCTCCCAAGCGGAAACGGCAGGACACACAATGTCGTAACGCCCCTGTATTATACGCACCCAATGATCTTTTAGGGTCCGCGCAGCCTCTCGTAACAAAAACCCATCGTCAGGAAAAAAGGCCCTATTCATAAAATAATGACACTCAATTCGAGCAAAGGGTACAGCCCGTTGGGGATCATCCATTTCCTCTACCATTTTCGGATTGGGTAACAATGTGCTCGTTGCCATTTCCCACTGACTCCATATTTTAGCAGCAGCAAGCTGCTCCTGTTGGTTGCTACTGGTCAACCGGCGATAATATGCAGACACCATATCCTGACGTTCACTCTCAGGTATATGACTCCAATAAATTTCCCATTGCTCAGGAAAAATACGACTCGCCCCTTCCTGATAAAACCACTGAATTTCCCACGATCGACACAAAAAAATCCCCCTTAAAATCAAACCCAAAACCCGATCGGGATGGGTCACTCCATACGCTAATGCCAATGTTGATCCCCACGATCCTCCAAACACATACCAGCGCTCAATACCCAAGTGCTTGCGAATTTTCTCAATATCAGCCACCAAATCCCAAGTGGTATTATCTCGCAATTCGGCAAAGGGTTGCGATCTTCCACAGCCCCTCTGATCGAACAACACAACCCGGTAATATTGGGGATCAAAGTAACGTCGGTGGTCCGGGGAAATTCCTCCTCCAGGGCCGCCATGGAGGAAAACGACCGGAACGCCATCAGGATTGCCCACCTGCTCCAGATACAAGGTGTGAATGGCGGAAACTTTTAAAAACTCACTTCGAAATGGCTCTATCTTTGGATAAAAATCACGCATTTTTTGACTCTCATCTTAAGTTTTGTTTTAATGAAAACAAGTGGTAGCAAGTCGTATCATCATTCTTTATTTCCTTTATTGGGTACTTTTTCCAGGGTTTATTTTCCTCAACCCACTGAGATCCCTGGGGCAGGCCGAACAAAAATTAATCTCTTTTAGTAATTATTTCAATCGCGTGGTTCAAGTAGGTAATACAACTTACAACGTATACGCAGGTAACACAGCCAACACCTGTTCTGGTGATGGTAACTCTCCTTGTAATTCCTGTAATCCTTCAGTCCAACTCAGTAACCCCAGTTTGCTCACTACTGGGTTTGTGTGCAATTCCAACCAATTTTATCCATCATTAAAGTTTGCGGTAACAATGGCTTCATCGGATGCCAATGCCTATCCTGCAGGATGCACCTATTTGCTAATAGGGCTAAATGGCAACACCCTGGTGAGCCCAACATCAGTATCCTCTTATACCCCCAATACCCCAAAACAAAATGTTACCGCAACCTGGACTTGGTCTACCATCTGCCAAGCCTTTTCTGGCAATCAAAACTGTAAAAAATCGTTTAAGAACACTTTGCGGGTCGGGTTTAACGCCAATTGTGGTAATACGAATGTTCTCAATGGCTATGTAGACTTTATCATCCATTTCCGATACGTAAATAACTCCCCCTTTATGAGCTTTGGTTGCCCTGGAACCATGGGGCCTTACGAAGGATTTTGTGATTATACAGTCTTTCCAGGTGATGGAAAGATATACCTTAGTAACCAAGGAGCTAATCTCGCAAATAACCTGGCAGCAGGGGATCAACAGACTAATGCTTTACCAGTTCAGGCTACTAGTGCTGATCCTTCAGGCATCAAGTATTATGCCGTTCGCGCCTTTTACGATCAAGGAGGATTCAATAATGTTACCTTGGGATCTCCTTATGTTGATTTAGAAATTGATCCTAATTCGGGACTTCGTTCTCCCCGCATTACCGGATTAATTAATGGCCAAGTTTATTCAGTAATTGTTGCCAATAAGGATGAAGCGGGAAATCTAGAGCTTTTTGCCCATCCTCAAAATCCTAGTAACAATCCTGCTATGAGCGATAGCGTAACCCCCGTTGGTGAAACTCAAGCCGCAATTCCTGAAGTAGTGCGCGGATTAATTGAGGATGAGCGCTGTTTTATTGCAACCGCAGCTTTTGGAGATGCTAATGACCCCCAAGTGAAAATTCTACGCAATTTCCGGGATCATTTTTTACTTAAATACTCATGGGGCCGCAGTTTTGTTGAATGGTATTATAAAGTATCACCCACCTTTGCCCAACAAATCAAAAACAATCATTTTTTACGAATGGTGACTCGCACCCTTTTGTGGCCCGTTACCATGCTGTTACGGCCACTTTACGGACAAACACCAAACTGGCCAGCACCAGAGGAGTTTAAGAAGGCCCATCAAGAAATTCAATCGGGCAAAGACGAGATTGATCATCCCCTTGAAAAACAGGGCTTGGTTCGCATCAATCGAGACGGCAGTTACGATTACGCTGTTGCCTTGGACACTCGGCAATCCTCACTGTCTTTTAGTTTCGAACGAATTCCCAAACTGGATATCAAATCATCTCCGGTTACCTTTCCAAGCCTCTATTCTTCGTCCACCATGTCCTTTATTGCTTTTAGTTTTGAATGGTTACCCTTTGATAGGCTAAAAAAACAGCTTTCCGTCCGTTGGAGTTTGGGGATCGGCCAAGATTATGGAAGTGGTTATATGCCCCAATCTGGCCTTACCGCTGAAGAAGGGTTTAATCTACTTGTTGTGCCCCTTAATGCAAGGCTCTTTTACAAATGGGATTTTTGGGATCGCCAGATCATCGTTCCCACCATAGGAACCGGCATAGGTTACTTGGGTTTATTTGAAATTCGGGATGACAGCGCCAAAACCAATTTGGCTGGTGCTTTTTTCACTGACCTATCGGGAGGTATTCAAATATCCGTACGTAGAATTAACCCTCGAGCGACCCTATCGCTAAAACGCGATTACGGGATTAATGATTTTTGGATTTTTGGCGAACTACGCCAATTTTACTCCCTTAAAAACTCCATTGATTTTACTGGGAATCAGTTTGTGGGTGGCTTAACTATTGACTTTTAATCCTCGCCGAAAGGCACCCATCCATTTGGAAAGACGGGACACGTCTAAGAAGCTACTCCCAATATTTCTCCCATTAAAGCACGAAAAATCATTTCCTCATTGGTAACGTTTTTATCTTTTCGAATTAAGTAATCGACCACCTTTAAAAAAATCTGTTTTTGACGTAAGCTAGTACGTCCTAGCTCATGCAAACTCTGGCTCAAATCGATAAAACGAATTTGAGGAATAAAAACGACATGACCAATAACCTTCATTTTATTAATCTCTTGAATCAACTGACTGCCTGGTAACGTACCAAATGATTTTAAATAACATAAAACAAAGCTTACCGATTTAGCAAAGCCAAATTGATGTGTCTTCAATGACTTCCAGTTAGAAAAGAAATGCGAGACATAAAGAAGCAAAATCATTTCACGATGGGATATACTCTTATCGAGTAACGCAATTTTGTAAAATAAGTCCATTAACGATTTCCCAGAGCAAATGTCAAAATCACGCAAAGTACGTACGGAAATCTTAAGTAGCATCATAAAATCATCGGGCGATAGTCTCATCAACATCTGATCCCAATGCTCTTGGTTTTCAAACAATTCAGCTAAGCCTTCCTCTTTCAGCGCTTGGAGGACTGCCGATTTTCCTTCATTAAAATAAGTGAAATGATGTACTAAAAAATTAAAGGCCCAAACCGGATGATGAGCCTGCTCGTAATGGTTTGGCAATCTTGAGATAAAGGATGTATCAGATCGGTTGGTGGTGGAAACTTCCTCCGCAAAAGGAGTATTTAATCGCGCTTCGATAGGCGGGTGAGAGGCAAAAAAAATACGAGCATCTCGAGTAGCCTCAGCGAAAAACATATGATTAAATTCAAAAACATTCCGTAATGCCACTGTCGATCCCTCTTGGCGCACTTTATCGAGCAAGGACTTAAGGGCACCAGGATTTCGAGTCAGTTGTACTGACTTGGCATCCGCAAAAAATTCTCTTTGACGAGAAATGTACGCCTTGATTAAAGATGTAAAAAAAACCCCAATGTACCCTACTATACATAGGTAAAGACCCACCAACCAAAGGATCACATGATTGCCAGATTTTCTCCTCCCTCTTTATGGTTCTTTGGGATGGAGTCATCATCGCCTTACCCAATTGATAAATAAGCTCCAGCCCCAAAATATATCCAATTAATTTATACTTTAAATCCATATCACCACTGATGATGTGGCCCATCTCGTGACCAACCAAAGCCTGGAGCTCATCTCGGGATAATTTCTTTAACGCCCCACGAGTAACACAAATCGCCCCATGATCAAGCCCAATCCCTGCCGTCATTGCATTAATCCCGTTATTATCTTCTAAAATAAATTGACTCGGAATCGGTATGGCGCTGGCAATAGCCATCTCTTCCACTACATTTCGATATTTTTTTATTTCAAGCTCTTCTTCAGTTCCTTCTACTAAACGGGCTCCTAATTTTTTCATCATCTTTGATCCATCTTTTGGTAAAAACCACCGCCTTAGAAGGGAAGCCAAAAGAATCACGCAAAATGCCAAAAAAAAGATCCCCCAAAAAATGGCCTTCAAATTTAAATCCTTTTGATCCCGAAAAACGAACAAAAGAATATAGTAAATGACCCAACCTGTAAGGTAGGAAACGACAAGAACTGCAATCAAAAACAAAACTAGGGAAATTTTGGTTTTAAACTGAGCCTTCTCTTGTTGTTCAAAAAAATTCATCTTTTATTAGTAACATTCAAGTGCAATCATTCAAATTGAATTTTTATTGCCTCACGTTTCTTTGGATCATCAACTTTTAACACCTGCGCTGGAGAAAAATTAAAAATATTAGCAACGATGGTGTTAGGGAAGGATTCTCTTAAATTATTATATGCTGTTACCATGTCATTAAATCCTTGCCTAGCAAATGCAACTTTGTTTTCGGCACTAATCAGTTCTTCCATTAATTGGTTGATCGTGGTATTCGCTTTTAAATCGGGATATTGCTCGAATAATGCAAAAAAAGATCCCATAGCTCGATTGAGATTGCTTTCGGCTTGCGATAATTGTTCGATTTTTTGAGCATCGGCAGGGTTATGTCCTGCAGTTTTAACACTTTGAAGGGCCTGATTTCTCGCTTGAATCACGGCCTCTAAGGTAGCCCTCTCATGTTTCATGTACGCTTTAACTGACTCGACTAAGTTAGGAATCAAATCATATCGACGGGTGAGCTGCACATCAATCTGCGCGAACGCATTCTTTACGTAATTTCGAGCCCGAACTAATTTATTGTAAATGATAATAAAAGGAATGGTAACATCTAAAAAACTAAAGAGAATGACAAGCCCCTGATCCATGTTCTCCCCCTTATTTAGGTTTCGGCGAGAGATATGATGAATCAAGAGCCCACATAAAAGGTCTAGTTCAATAAAGCCACATTACCAGTTTAAAAAGACTGTTACTCAACCTGATCATGTCCCTCAAAAATTGAAGGTAACCGGACCAAAGAGGCCTGATACTCTTCATCGGAAATACCTTGAGTAATCCAAAGTTTTCGTAATAACGTTTTGATGCGACCTTCAGCAAAACGCGTGAGTTTTTTTTGATAAAAGCTTTTCGCATTACGCTCTGGATTCGGCAGTAACATTACCAAAAAGGCTGATTCCTCGGGCCTCAGAAGATTCGGAGATTTTTTAAAATAATAATTAGATGCTTGACTAATACCGAAAACATTTTGTCCAAATTGAACCACGTTAATGTATCGTTCTAAAATTTGCTTTTTTGTAAGTAGTGCCTCTAGGCGCATAGTAATAATCGCCTCTAACAATTTACGATGCAGGTTTTTTTGTCTATTGAGAAATAAATTCCTCGCTAACTGCTGAGTAATTGTTGAGCCCCCTCGAGCAAAATACCCTTTCTCCCAATTAGTCACAAAACTATTTTTTATTTCTTCCCAATCAAATCCCTGATGAGACCAAAATGAAGCATCCTCTGCCAACAACAATAAGTTAATGAAATGTTTAGGAACCGCACCCAATCTCACGTAGTTTTTTCTCTTCTCACATAGCTCGACACCAAACATTTTGGTTCGAAAACACGTATTCTGAATGTCCTGCTCTGACGGAAGAGAGAAATAAACCACTCCTAAATAGAACCAAACCACCAAACTCAAAATAACCGCTAGCCGAAAACCCACCCTTTGAACTAGCGCCGTCATTGATTTCATAATTCCTGATTCCAGGGGCTAAAGAAACTAACTTGATTGGACAATACGGTAAAACTGAGAGGGTATTAAGGAAGCACCACCCACTAAAAGACCATCAACCCCTGCGGTTTTCAAAATAGTAGAGGCGTTACCAACATTTACTGATCCTCCATATAATACTGGAATGGCGGGTAACCCCCATCGTTTTTCTATCACATTTTTGATTTTAAAATGGGCTCGTTCAATATCTCCCTCACTTGGAACCTTCCCCGTTCCAATCGCCCATACAGGTTCATAGGCCACTACCCATTCAGTTAGTGTGCCACGGACCTGATCAAAACCTTGCAATACTGACTGTAGCTGATTCTCCAGCACGCGATCCCAATCCCCTGATTCCCGCTGCTGCCAGGTTTCACCAACACATAGAACAGGTTTAAGTCCTATTTCCATAGTCTTGTAAAATTTTTTTCGTATTAATTCCTCACCTTCTCCAAACAGATGGCGCCGTTCACTATGACCGATTAACACCCATCGTGCTCCCATGTCCCATGCCACCTTAGGGGAATTTTCTCCAGTATATGCACCGAACTCTTCACAATAGACGTGTTGAGGTCCCCAAGCGACGGAAAATTCAGCGGCCTGTTGCCAACAATAGGCAGGAACAAAAAAAATCACGTCCACCTTAGTTGAATGAGCATAAGTTACCCACTCCTCAAAGTAACGCTTAGCCTCCTGAGGAGATAAGTTCATCTTCCAATTCGCAGCAATAATTTTTGAACCCATACGCCACTACTACATCAGTCTTCGATCACGCAAAACTTCAATCCCCGGCAAAGAATTTCCTTGTAGAAACTCTAAACTGGCTCCACCACCAGTGGAAACATGATCAAACTCTTGCGCCACACCTGCCCGATTAACTGCACTTGCTGAGTCTCCCCCTCCAATCACACGAAAAACTCCCTTTAATTGAGCCAAAAATCGAGCTAACGATAGCGTTCCCACGGCAAACTCATCTTTTTCAAACACCCCCATAGGGCCATTCCAAAATATGGTACGTGCCTGATTCAAAGCCTTTTGATACGACTCTAAGGTCTTTGGCCCAATATCAAGTCCCATCAGTCCTTCGGGAATTTTTTCATCCTCCGTTACCTTAGTAATGGTTGGCATTTCTAATTGATCAGCAACTTTATGGTCTATAGGCAGGAAAATGTGTTTATGACGGGCTTTGAACCGCTCCAACAATTCCCGACAATAATTTAACTGATCCACCTCAACTAAAGATCGACCAACCGGTACCCCAGCTGCTTTTAAAAAGGTGTAGGCCATTGCCCCACCAACAAATAAAAAGTCAAGACGATCGATTAAATTCTCCAACACCGGAATCTTATCACTAACCTTAGCTCCCCCCAAAATAACCGCAAAAGGTCGTTCTGGACGATCCAAAATGCGACCTAAATATTTTAATTCTTTCTGAATAAGGAAACCGCATCCTTTCTCCTGCATCAAACGAGGTAACGCCTCAATACTGGCGTGAGCGCGATGAGAAGCGCCAAAGGCATCATTAATGTAAACATCGCTATAACTAGCCCAAATCCGGGCCAAATCCACGCTATTTTCTGTTTCCCCCTCAAAAAAGCGCAGGTTTTCCTGAACAATAATTTGTTTTTTGGTGAGACCCTTTAAAGTTGGTTTCATAAAATCCGGCGAGGGATCTTCGGCTAAAATAACCTCAACATTAAGAAGCTCCGCCAATTTTTCGCCAACAGGTAACATCGAATATTTTTTATCATCTTTATTTTTGGGTCTACCAAGATGAGAGGCGATAATCACCTTACTCTTTTGCTCCAAAAGATATTTAATAGTGGGCAAACTTTCTTGGATTCGTGTCGTATCCTCAATTACGCCATGGCGTATGGGAACATTTAAATCCAACCTTAAAAAAACGACCTTTTCACTAACGTGAATCTGATCAATTACACGTATTCCTTTTAAATATTTTTCCATATGCACCCTTCAAAATTAAATTAAATACCTTTTTGAAACATATAATACGCCAAATCTAACATCCTATGAGAAAATCCCGTTTCATTATCATACCAAGACAATACTTTTCCCATTCGGTTACCTAAAACCATGGTCGACGGAGCATCCACAATAGAACTTAATGGGTTACCATTAAAATCAATGGAAACCAACTCCCTCTCTTCAAATCCTAATATACCCTTCAAAGATCCATAGGCTGCGGATCTTAAGGCCTGATTAACGGTCTCTTTGGTTATTTCTTTTTCGGTAACAAAAGTGAAATCAACTAAACTCACATTGGGAGTGGGAACCCGAATTGCTATGCCATCCAATTTGCCTTTTAATGCAGGTAACACTAAGCCAACAGCTTTGGCCGCCCCCGTTGTAGTGGGAATCATCGAAACTGCAGCAGCACGAGCCCTGCGTAAATCTTTATGAGGAGCATCGAGAATCCGTTGATCATTGGTATAAGAGTGAACCGTCAACATGGTTCCTGAGGTAATACCAAAGTGCTCGTGAATCACTTTAGCTATGGGTGCTAAACAATTCGTAGTGCATGAAGCATTGGAAATCACGAAATGATTCTTCGGATCATAATCCAAATGATTCACCCCAAAAACAAAAGTATGGTCAACTCCGTCAGCAGGAGCCGATACCATTACC
>JANWYU010000032.1 GCA_025055135.1 Pseudobdellovibrionaceae bacterium
ATTGCTGTTGCAGAGGCCAACAGGCTTGGAATCCCTGTAATTGCCATTTTAGACACCAACGGTGATCCCGATTTTGTGGATTACCCTATTCCTGGTAACGATGATGCCATTCGATCAATCAAGCTCTTCACCAATTTGATAGCAGATGCCTACTTAGAAGGCGCCCAACAATTCCAGCAACAACTAATGCAAAGTAGTGATAAAGAAGAAAGCCCAACAGAAGCAAATCAAAGTACCAATGGTCAAAAGACGGAAAGAAAGCGCCATGCCCGATCCCGTGGACATCAAGGGCAGCAAAAAACAACGACTACTCCTGAGGTGGTTAAAGTACCAAAGCGTCGCTTAGTAGCAGCAGGACTTGCAGAAAAAATTGAACTCGAACAGGAACTCGAACAAAATCAATCCTCTGATACTGTTACCGATAGTGAAACAGAAACAAAGGAGAATCCATGAATATTACCTCCGCACTCATTAAAGAACTTCGAGAGAAAACCAATGCCGGCGTGATGGACTGTAAAAAAGCCCTTGAAGCAACTAATGGGGACTTTCAAGCTGCTGTTGAATGGTTGAGGAAAAAAGGACTGGCTTCTGCTGCAAAAAAGGCCGACCGCCTCGCATCTGAGGGAGTAGTCCTAATCCTTAAAGAGGGCAACTCAGCCACGATGGTGGAAGTGAACTCAGAAACCGATTTTGTCGCCAAAAACGAAATTTTTAAGTCTTTTGTGGAAAATCTGGCGCGCTGTTTGAATCGATCCAATCTATATAATCAGATGGATCAAGCCTTAACATTGTCTTTTTCCAATGGTGTTACCGTGGAACAGGCTGTGAAAGAAATTATTGCCAAAATTGGTGAAAACATTGTGTTTCGACGTTTTGTACGATGGAATTCACCTCATTTAGTGGAAACATATCTTCACGGCGATGGAAAAATCGGGGTAATGGTGGAGCTTCAAACCGATCAACCAGATCACCAAGACGTGCGCATGCTGGCAAAAGACCTTTGTTTACATATTGCTGCGATGAATCCGTTAGCCCTATCAGCATCGGATATGCCTTCCCACCTTGTGGAAAAAGAGAGGGAAATTTTACGGGCCAAGAACTTAGAACAAGGGAAAAAACCAGAAATGATAGAAAAAATAGTAGAAGGACAAATACGAAAATTCCTGTCTGAATCCTGTTTATTAGAACAAGCATTTGTAAAAAATCCTGATATCAAAGTGGCAGCCCACATTCAAAATGTTGCCCAAAAATGCAACGCTTCTATCACATTAACTCGTTACCAGAGATTTGAGTTAGGAGAAGGACTGGAAAAAAAAGTAAATAATTTTGCTCAAGAGGTCGCTCAACAAGCAAAGATTCACTAATAAACTGTTCGTTGATGTTATGGCGGTGGAACTAGCTTATCAAAGGGTGCTCTTAAAACTAAGCGGAGAAGCCCTGGCCCAAGATCAAGGGCATGGAATTAATTTAAAAGTGCTCCAACAATTAGCAGAGGATATCAAAGAGGCATATGATTTGGGTGTCCAAATTGGCATTGTGATTGGAGGAGGTAACATTTTCCGAGGAGTAGCCGCCTCAACACAGGGTATGGATCGAGCCAGTTCCGATTATATGGGGATGCTTGCCACAGTAATCAATAGTTTAGCTTTGCAAGATGCCTTAGAAAAAAATCAGGTTCCAACCCGCGTACAAACGGCCATTCATATGGCGGCCATTGCTGAACCGTATATTCGCAGACGAGCCATTCGCCATTTAGAAAAAAACAGAGTCGTAATATTTGCTGCTGGAACTGGTAATCCCTTTTTTACTACGGATACTGCGGCCGCTCTTCGGGCCATGGAAATTGGCGCACAGGTTTTAATGAAAGCAACTAAAGTTGACGGCATCTATGATTCTGATCCTAAAATAAACCCCGAGGCACGAAAATTTGATAGGATCAGTTATATTGAGGTTTTAAACCGTGGATTAAAAATTATGGACTTAACTGCTGTCAGCTTATGCATGGACAATAAGTTACCCATTTTAAGTTTTGATATGACAGTGCCAGGTAACATTGCAAGGGCCATACGAGGTGAAAACATAGGATCTCTTGTTACCAATTGAATTAATGGTTTGTTATATCATTTTAACAGGGGGATGTTGTGGAACTAAATCATATTAAAACCAAGGCTCAAGAGCGAATGGACAAAGCACTGATTGGCTTTCAAAACGAGTTAAAAAAAATCCGCACTGGTCGTGCTCAAGTGGACATGCTGGATGGTGTGCGCGTGAATTACTATGGTCAACTGACACCCCTTAATCAAGTGGCTGCGATTTCAACACCGGATGCCCGTTCTTTTCTAATATCACCATGGGAATCAAGTATTTTAAAAGAAATCGAGCAGGCTATTGTAAAGTCTGACTTAGGGCTCGCTCCAATTAATGATGGAAAGGTAATCCGTCTGAAAGTACCAGAGCTCACTGAAGAGCGGCGTAAGGATTTGGTAAAACAGGCCAAAAAATTGGCAGAAGAAGCTAAAGTGGGGATTCGTTTGATCCGGCGCGATGCCAATGAAGAGATTAAAGCCCTAGAAAAAAATAAAAAAATTAGTGAAGATGAAGCCAAACGTTTTGAAGCGGAAATTCAAAAGGTAACTGATGAGCATATAAAAAAAATTGATCAAATCTTATCAGAAAAAGAAAAATCCATAATGAACATTTAGAGATTTTTAACTTATGAATTTAACTATCCCAAAAAAATTGGCAATAATTATGGATGGAAATGGCCGGTGGGCAGAACGAAGAGGGTTACCGCGAAGTTACGGCCATATAAAGGGAACGCGGGTAGCAAAAAAGATTATCTTGGACTGTGCCGAGTTAGGAGTGGAGACTCTTGCTCTTTATGCATTTAGTACTGAAAACTGGAACCGTCCTCAGCAAGAAGTAAACCTTTTGATGCGTATATTAAATCGTTACTTACATAGAGAAACGGAAAATCTTGTCAAAAAAAACATACGGTTTAGTGTCGTTGGACAACTTTCCAAGTTACCCAGTGACATTTTGCGTGCTATTGAACACGCCATTGATCGCACCTCACATTGTTCCGGATTACATTTAATTTTTGGCCTTTCGTACGGTGGGCGATGGGAAATTACCGAAGCCTGCCGTTCCATTGCAGAGAAAATTCAAAGTGGAGAACTAAAGGTTCATCAAATAAATGAAAAACTTTTTGAAGAGCACTTGATGACCCCTAAAGATTTTTCTCCTGATTTGGTTATTCGGACCAGCGGGGAGATTCGTGTCTCCAATTTTCTTTTATGGCAAATTGCGTACTCCGAATTCTACTTTACACCAACACTATGGCCGGATTTTTCAAAGAGCGATTTACTCCTGGCCTTTGAGAATTATCGCCGTCGTCACCGTAGATTTGGTTTGATTGATTCTGCTATAGTGAATCACGATCAAGCGGCATCTTTAAAAGTGTTATGATTCTAAAAAATAGCAATCTATTGGCTCGCACCATATCCGCTTTGGTATTGATTGGGATTGTGTGGTTACTTTTTCATTTAGGACATGGTCCCCTAAAAATTTTTGTCATAGCGGTAACCTTTCTTTTACAATTTGAGGCCAAAAATCTTTTTTTTTATCACTTAAATAAAAAATCTCAGTTGATTCTTTTTAGCTTAGCAGCCCTCACCACCATGCTGGGTTTACAGTTTTCTTTTCATTTGAGCAGTATCCTCATGATGTTAGCGATAATTACTGCGGTATTTTCAAGTTTAAGGCATTTCCCCGAATTCTCTTCTGCTGAAATCGCGCATTTTCTGAACCAATTCCTAGTTTATTTAGTTTATACAGTTTGGCTACCAGGCTACTGTTACCTCATTGTAGATAAGGATCCTTCTTTATTTTGGTTTTCCTTTTTGCTTTTTATCTCTCTTGGAACTGATACGATTGCTTTTTTTATTGGAAAAAAATGGGGGAAGACCCCCTTGTTACCCCAAATTTCCCCCAAAAAGACGGCGGAAGGGGCCTTAGGGGGTCTAGTAGGGGCGTTAATCATTGGAATTATTTTTTATATAGTTTCGCCTCAGTACCCGATACTAATCTTAATACTGGGTAGCATCTTAGGCTCAATCTTTTCTCAAGCAGGGGATTTATTTGAGTCCTTATTAAAGCGACAAGCTAATGTTAAGGACTCAAGCCAACTCATTCCAGGTCATGGGGGAGTTCTCGATCGGATTGACGGTATTTTATTCGCAGGACCGGTTATTTATTGGATCATGTTAATCTATGAGTCATTGGTTTGATCTTTACAAAACCCACTTTATTACCATTACCTTGCTTATATTTAGCAACATGTTTATGACCTTTGCGTGGTATGGCCACTTACGCTTTAAGGACAAAGCTCTGTGGTCGGTAATTGTAAGCTCTTGGTTAATTGCTTTCTTTGAATATTGCCTTCAAGTACCAGCCAATCGTATTGGCTCTAACGTCATGACGGCCCCTCAACTCAAAATCATTCAAGAAGTAATCACCTTTTTAATTTTTATATTATTCAGTATTTTTTACCTTAAACAAATTCCCGATCGTAATGATTATATCGCCGCCTTGTTAGTGATAGTAGCTGTGATTATTGCTCTCAAAAAGCCTTTTTGAACCCGCCGCCATCCTAAAAAACTTTTCAGTGCGAGCGAATCAACTCTAAATTTTCATATGGCATATATTTTGTGACTTCGAATGGATTATAAACATTCAATCCAGAGTAGGTTCGAGTTCTCCCTTTAATTTTCTTTACGTAACCAAAAAACTTTACCGGATTATCACTTTCTTTGCTCTTAAAATACAGTAAATCAACATCGTTGCGCTTGGATCGCTCCTTTCTAACTTCTGTAATATCTAAGATTTCTGCAAGGTCTTTCAAATTCCAATTTTTAGCTACAGCTCCTAAGTCGACAAAGCGGCGATCATCCATTGTGAGCTGATTCAAAGAATGAGAAAGCTCTCGTGAATCAAATCGTATATGTTTCAGCATACCTTCAAGCCAATCTTTTTTAAAATAGCTTTTAAACCCATCCCATGCCTGACTATCAATTACCGAAATCGTGATCGCACTAGAGATTACTTTGTTACTCTGGGATCCGCTTAAAGATTTTGAATAGGACCGCAAAAACGCCTCGGCCAAACTAAATGCCGTGGCCTCAACAGAAGACGACAAATTGATCCTATTCAGTTCCTCATAAGGAATGCCTGAGCTAATCTCAGCATCTTGCGACGCCAAAGCATATTGATAAGAATTTCTTAATTCATAAAGGGCCTCCACATTAGCCATAAAACATGAATCAAACCACAAAATATCCACCTTGGGCAGCAGAGATTTTAATTGTTGAAGAGTGAAAGGGCCAAGACCATGAAGACCCTCCCCATGCCCATATAGTATTAAAATTGTTTTCGGTGGCTCAGCAGCGCCAGGTTTAAGATTAAAGTATTCCCTCAGGTTGCTTTGCAAAATAGGAAACATTTTTTGAGCATCTTCCTTCTTATGTGACCGACGATAATCAAAAACTAGATATCGAATAGAAACAGAAGAAGAATCCTTTTTATTACTAAGGGTTTTTAACTCCTTTATATTTTCCTCTATACTGCGATAAAGCTGTTTATCTTCACGGGTTCTCAAGAAAATAATAGCCACCTTCCATTTAAGGTCTGCTAGACCCTCTAAACAGGAAAATAGTAAAAACATCCAAATAGAAAATCTAAGCACTCGTTGATTCATCAACATACCAACAATGGTAACATAGAAAAATGCATAAAGGCCTTAAAAATTAGGTTGCATTTGGTAAAGATCGTGCTCAGCCGTTGGATTGTCTTCATCCCCATTAACTCCAAACAAATTTTGAGATTCTATCTCCCTAGCAATGGCCTGATAGCTAACCGCCCTTTGATTAGATGCCCACCTCTCTATTGCATCTATCAAAACAAACGTAGAATCACCCAAAACACTAAAATAAGTTGCCAGTCCATTAGTCAAAATGTCTAAATTTTTACGCCCCTTAGGATCTGACTTGGTAACCTTTCGATTAAAATACATAGTGTTGTAATAAGGATAACTACTACAGCTATTAAAAAAATAAATCTGGTATTTATCTTTGGGTATTTGAATTTTACCAACCCTGTCTTCAATAATATTTAAATTTAAGTTTCCCCCCAAGCCCGAGTGTCCATCATAAACCATGACAGAATAATGTTCTAAAGCATACTTGAAAAGAAGATGAAAACTATAGGATGTTTCCAATATTCCAGTAGGACCGAAATAAAGATCGATCCGAATGGTGATTGGCTTGCCCAATGGAGTATTGGTAACAGTTTTAGTCATCGTTTCCAAAAATCCTATGGGTTTCCTTGATCGAAATTTTGAAGAAAGGTTCATAGAGGTCAGTGCTGAATGAAGGTTATTTTCTTCATTTGTTTTTTTACTAAATCCGTTTCTTAACAGCCTATTCATAATGTATCTATAATTGGGCGCATTGTAATCCCCTGATTTATAAGGATCGAAGGGAGCTCGCGGTTCATCCATGCCCAAGAAAACAAAAATTGGTATCACTAAGTCCCCACTTTGTTCTTCTTTTCGCACAAGACGAGGATATTCGGGAAAACTTCGGGGCATATTGGACTTTCTTCGAAGGGTTGCTTTAACCTCCTGGTAGTGATCCCCCTTTTTTAAGGGACACCCTATGATACTGGGATTCCAGAAATACCAAAAATCTGCCTCAGAATTATAGTGAGGATCCGTACATGGTTTTGAGATCTGAAGATTTCCATTTCTGTCTTTTGCCATAACCAAACCCTGCTTATAAATTTCACGAGGATTGTTGGGCAGTAAAATGTAGTAATCTGATGGAGCATCGTTATGAACAACCACCGTGCCCTCGTATCGATAGTGGACTTGATAATAGCCAGGTCGCTCTTTTATCGGCTCTATTTTTTTGATTTCGACGATATGATCCCCCTTAGGTACCCCCGGATATTTAGCTTTTCCCATCGGCCCAAACATATAAGTCAGTTGCTTTTCAATGTACCATTGGGCGGTTGCTTCATCGAGAGGTTGCCCTTTATTTCCA
>JANWYU010000044.1 GCA_025055135.1 Pseudobdellovibrionaceae bacterium
CCCTTTTTTTTTCATAATGTCGAATTATCTCTTGGTAAGTGCGTTCTAAATAGGTTAAATCGCCTTGTAGATCTTCAACAGAGGCACCCTCCGCGGCAGTGCGAATAATCACACCCGCATTCATAACTGATTGGCTAATGATATTTCTAAGTCTCTCCCGTTCCTTATCATCTTGAATCTTCCTTGAAATACCTATGTGCCTCACGGTGGGCATGTACACCACATAACGCCCTGGCAACGCTAAGTTCATGGTAAGCCGAGGCCCCTTTGTACCAATGGGGTCCTTGGCTACCTGAGTTAAAATATATTGTCCTTCATGAATCAGTTCTTGAATATTCGGTAACTGTGAAGTCTCTAAAGCCCAAGGCTCTCGCTCCTCCCCAAATTCATCAACCTCATCATCCTGCCAATACGGGAGTATATCGCGCACATAAAGAAATCCAGCCTTTTCTAAACCAATATCCACAAAGGCCGCCTGCATGCCTGGTAACACCTTAATTACCCGTCCTTTATACACAGACCCCACAAAAGTCGGGCTTGATTTTTGTTCAATAACTAAATCCACCAAAGCCCCGTGATCGACGCACGCTACACGAGTTTCCCAGGGACGTACGTTAATTAAAATGTGCCTTGACATCGGTCCAGAGTCCTCAAGTTTAGGAAATTTCTGTCGATCCCAATTTAAGTGGGAGAGTAGGGTATGGCAAGTATCGACGAATTACTTAAAGAAATGATTGCTCATCATGCAAGCGACTTGCATATCACGGCAGGTACCCATCCCTATGTGCGCGTACATGGGGATCTTATTCCGCTTACCAATTATAAGGTGTTATCTAATCAAGAAACCCAAGCCCTTCTTTTTGAAATTTTATCAGAGAAACAAAAAAAGAAATTTATCGAAACTTGGGAATTGGATTTTGCCTACTCCGCGGAAGGAATTGGACGATTTCGCGGTAACATCTTTATGCAAAAAAGGGGATTAGGGGGAGTATTTCGTCAAATCCCCGAAAAAATCAAATCGGCCGAGGAACTGGGTCTTCCGAAATCCCTAATTGACCTCATTAATTGCGATAAAGGGTTAATCTTGGTAACGGGTCCAACAGGATCCGGAAAATCAACCACCTTAGCTGCTTTAATCCATTACATTAACGCTAACCATAGTTACCACATTATTACAATTGAGGACCCTATTGAATTTGTGCACAAAAGCATCCGCTCCTTAGTCAACCAAAGAGAAGTTGGATCACATACCAAATCTTTTAATAACGCATTGGAATCTGCTCTGCGAGAAGACCCTGATGTGATTTTAGTGGGAGAGCTACGGGATCTAGAAACCATCTCATTGGCCTTGACCGCCGCCGAAACCGGACACGTGGTTTTTGCCACTCTTCACACGAACTCCGCAGCCAAAACCATCGATCGTATTATTGATGTGTTTCCAGCCGCCCAACAACAGCAAGTGCGGGTAATGCTAGCGGAATCTTTACGAGGGGTTATTGCTCAAACCCTTTTTCGAAAAGCGGATGGCTCAGGTCGAGTGGTTGCCTTTGAAATTATGAAAAATACTAAAGCCATTGGTAATTTGATCCGAGAAGGGAAAACCCATCAGATTCCTTCGGCCATTCAAACCGGTGCTAAACACGGCATGGTATTGTTTGAAAAATCCATCGAAGAGCTATTGCGAAAAGGGTTAATCACTAAGGCAGACGCCCTAGCCTTCCTAGGTAAAACGGAAGATGAACTCCTCACTAAAGTAGGATAAAATAAATATAATTTCATGTTGATCCAACAATCTTTGTGTGGTCACATAGTAGAATCTGATGGAAGCGCAAATAAAGCGCTCTTTAGCGCCTTATATCGAGCACACTTTATTAAAGCCGGAGGCTAAAGAAAGTGATATTGTCCGCATTTGTCAGGAAGCCAATCACTATCAATTTGTTGGTGTCTGTGTAAATAGCTATTGGCTACCGACCCTGCAAAAATACTTGAACAACACCATTTTACGAATTTCAGTAATAGGGTTTCCGTTAGGGGCCTCTCTTACTCTAGCTAAGGTGAAAGAGGCGTCTCTAGCTGTGGAAGCTGGTGCCCAAGAAATTGACATGGTTCTTAATATCGGAGCTTTTAAAAGCGGGTATTACAAAGAGGCTCAAGAAGATATTATTGCGGTAAAAAAGATGATAGGTAACGTCCCATTAAAGGTTATCGTGGAAACCTCTTTGTTGAATCCAGACGAAAAAAAGGAAGTAACACAATTAGTTCTGGATAGTGGAGCGGATTTCATTAAAACCTCCACTGGATTTTCAGGAGGAGGCGCTTCTGAAGAGGATATCCTGCTTTTCAAAAACATTGTTGGGAGTAAACCTTTAAAAATTAAGGCTAGTGGGGGTATCCGCTCAGCAGATCAAGCCTGGCGCTTGATCAAAGCAGGGGCCCACCGCTTGGGAACAAGCCAGGGTTGCTACCTAATGCAAACTGATCCACCAGTGCAAAGTAATATAAGTTACTAAAGAAGATGGTTTTAAAGAGTAGTATCTTGGCGAAATATGTTGCCTGCTGAAATCATCAAAAAAAAGAGATCAGGACAAGAGTTAACTGAAAAGGAACTCGAATTTTTTTTCCTAGGATACCAATCCGAAGAAATTACTGAATATCAAATGTCTGCTTTTTTGATGGCGGTGTTCTTTAAAGGCCTCACTCCCAAAGAAACCTTTATCTTAACAAAACTGATGATGCACTCGGGGGTCGTGTTGGATTTTAAATCGCAAAATCCCCATCAATTTTTTGTGGATAAACACAGTACTGGGGGCGTCGGGGATAAAACAAGTTTGCTTTTGGCTCCTATTGTATCATGTTTAGGCATTCCTGTCCCCATGATTTCAGGAAGAGGATTGGGACACACAGGGGGAACTCTGGATAAATTAGAAAGTATTCCAGGATTTCGCACCCAGTTATCATTGAATGAATTCAAAAATCAGGTGTTACGCCTTAATTGCTGCTTGATAGGACAGACTTCTGAAATTTGTCCTTTAGATAAGCGGTTGTATGCATTAAGAGATGTTACGGCAACAGTGGAAAGTATCCCCCTAATTTGTGCCTCCATCATGTCAAAAAAATTGGCCGAAGGCATTGATGGTCTGGTTTTGGATGTTAAGTTTGGCTCTGGAGCCTTTATGAAGAGCAAAGCAGAAGCCCTGGATCTGGCTCATGGATTAATGAAAATCGGCCAATCATTTGGCAAGAAGGTGGTAGCACTGATAACCTGCATGAATCAGCCCTTAGGAACCTATGCAGGTAACAGTGTTGAGGTTAAAGAATGCTTAGAAGTTTTGGAGGGGTCTAAGTTATATCCCGACACATACCAACTGTCTTTGACCCTCGCAGCACACATGGTGGGCATGGCCCAATCTTGTGGATTTGCAGAGGCCTTCGCCGCCTGTGAAAGGGCCATCCAGTCGGGTGCAGCCCGAGAACAATTCGAAAAAATTTGTAAAGCCCAAGGAGGGGATTTAAAAAGACTCACTCTACCTCCCTATCAAAAAACAATCCTGGCCTCTCGAGCTGGATGGGTATCCTCTTTTGATGTAGAGGGATTAGGGTGGCTCAATGTTGCCCTGGGCGCTGGAAGGCGAACAACTGGAGACTTAGTAGACCCCCATGCCGGAATGGCATTTCACAAAAAAATTGGGGATTGGGTTAACGTTGGCGAACCATTGGTAACCCTTTTTGCCTCAAAGGACCACCTCTTTGAGGCGATTATTCCACGTATCCACACATATATACACATTCAGGAGGAGGAAAGGCCTCCTTCATTTCAATTGATTGAAGATACCCTATTGAGCTACTAAGTCGATCGCCCTTGAAACCAGGCCCAAGATCAGCCTTATTATTGCTCACAACTTTAAGCAGCTTCCTTCTTGGGTTGGGCTGGATTTAAAATACCCCGAGCGGAAAAAGTGATAAAACAATCCTTCCAAAAGTGTTCCTTAATTTTCATCTCGGCTGGAGAAATTTTTATTTTTGGCCATGTTTGATTTTCTATGTGTTTTACAAACTCCTCTTCTTTACAGGCCTTCACAACCTTCATCAAAAGTTGAAAATGCACATCTGTCATTGGTTTGCCATCGACTAACATTTTCCTCAGTCCCCCCTCAGGTGTGTTAAACAAAAATTGATATAGGCCGGGTAAGTCATATTGTTGGGTCATAAAAACCTCCTTTATTAACCCATTAATTTGTTATCTCGCAATTGGTGGTCCTCCATCCCCTTTTCCTATTCTCAAAGCTCTACTCATATTAACGGCTCTTTTTTCCTTAAAATTAACACCCACCAAGGACGGCCCAATTGGGCGCAATATGTTTAAAAGTTTGGCAAAAAAGTTTACCAAAATAAGTCATCTAAAATAAATAAAAGCACGTTATTTCAATAATTTAATTGTAAAAAACCCTACCCTCACGTTTGGTCGCTAAATTGAAGGTGCTAGGGCATGATGATGTTTCAATGGTTGCTCCATCGATATCATAAGAATCATAAGAAAGCCTGTTATCCTTCCCCTGTAGTCGCTTTGCCCTTTCTTTTTTTAGTAACAGGACTTACCAGCTCTTGCTCTAAAAATCCCCTCGATGCTGTCTTTAAAAGGCCAATTTCTGCACCTCAGCCTTCCTGCGGTTTCTTACAAAATGCATATGGAGAGCGCATATCATGGAAAACCAATCTTCCAGTACGAATGTACATCCATGAATCAGTCCCCCGTCAATTTGTGCCGGTCATTTATTCTTCCATGAAACATTGGGAAGGCTTAAGTAAACAACCCCTCTTCCAAATTGTATCGGAGTCCTATAGGGATAGTGGCCAAGCCCGCCAAGATGGTTTTAACGTGATTTATTGGGTAACAAGTGATTGGCCCAATACTAATGGTAAAGGTTCCCATTCATCCCATCATCCCAAAATGGAGCAGGCTCGCACCACAGTACACACCGTAGGAAATCAAATCGTAGAAGCTGATCTGCGCATTAATGCACAACGATTTGACTTTTATGTTGATCAACCGAAGAGTCCCCTTTCTATCCACTTTGAATCCCTAATGATTCACGAACTAGGACATGTTTTGGGCTTAGCCCACAACGAACACAGCCCAAATGATATTATGTGGACCCATTTATTGCCGTTAACTGAAAGAACCCAATTTTCAGAAGAAAACCGAATGGCTATTCAATGCGAGTATAATTAAAAGGCAAAGGAAAATGTCAGATTTTTTAAGTTGGTCCCACAGTGAGAACTGATTAATATAAAGGGCAGAGAAAGGATCTTGACAGATGAAAACCATAACGTTAGAAAGCGGCGTCAAAATTACTCAACCCAATAACAGTCGAAACGCTATGGAATTAGTTGAGATTCTATCTCAATCCCTTATAACCACCGAAGAATTGGTTGCCAATTCGTTAACTCATAAACAGATCCTGAAGGAAGAAAAGCAAACCAACAAGCCTACGGCTAGCCCCAAGGATCAGGTGTACCTCTTAAATCGACAAATGGAGGAGCTTGAGGAAATTGGTCAAGAAATCCATTATTTGGTTAAAGAAATTAGCATGTGGTTGTAGTAACATAGCCAGCCAGGCCCTACAACCCAGAACATCAATCCTTTAATGACTAACTAAACTACTGAAGAGTGAAATTCAATTACCTTACCATTGAAATTCCGTCATTATCGGACAATGATCAGAACCCATAACGTGATCAAGAATTCTCGATGAATGCAACTTGGGTACTAAATTTTTAGTAACACAAATAAAATCAATCCGCCAACCCCGATTGGATATACGAGCCAGCTCCTGATAAGACCACCACGTATATCGATCTTTTTCCTCCGGGTAAAAATGACGATAGGTATCTACAAAACCCAAATTAAAAAAGCGTTGAAACCACTCCCTTTCTTCAGGTAGAAAGCCACTGACTTCTGAAAGGCCAACAGGATCGTAAACATCAATGGGATAGGGAGCAATATTATAGTCTCCCACAACTACAATATCCTGAATCGCGCTTTTCACTTGAGCCAAATCTCGCAAAAGATCCTCTAAAAAACGCAACTTAAACTGCTGTCGCTCTGGACCACTGCCACCGTTGGGAAAGTAAATATTATAGAGTAAAAACCGCTCATTACGAATCTTAACAACTCGTCCCTCCAAATCATAATCAGCTATACCCAATCCTACTGAATAATCTAAGGGAGCGGCTTTACAAAAAGTCGCCACCCCAGAGTAACCCTTCCTGTGCGCCTCCGCCCAAACACTAAAAGGATAACCTAAATTTTGCATATCAGGCGGTAATTGCTGACGATGAGCCTTTGTTTCCTGCAAACATAAAATATCGGGTTGATACTGATGAATGAAATCCATTAAGCCCTTTGAATAACAAGCACGAATTCCGTTGACATTCCAGCTAACAATCTTCATGAACTCTCCCATGGAAAAAATAAAAGTACGCTATCACGAAAACATTTATCAAAGATTCCTAAACACCATTCAAAAAACCATTCCCTCACCTCAAACTCCCTCACCTCAGTTGCTCTCTTCTTACACTCTTGTCTTACCACACGAACTGCTCGAAGAGGCCCAGATTTTTTTAGAAACTTTGGGAACCATCGTCAATTTGGATGAGGTAGGAGGTTTTAGCCCCTGCTTGGATTTTCATGTCTGTTATCCCTATCCGTCCATGGGAAACTCTGGTTCCCCCAAGGAAATGGAAACCCCACTGAAATTAATCGAAATCAATACCAACGCCGCCTTTATGGGACTAAGCCAACCCCTCTTTGTCAGTCACTACTTGGAACCTCCGTTAGAGGTCTCACACTTAATTACCCAGTTACTTTATTGGGTTGACACCTCGTTGGGACGTCACCTTACCATCGTAGATGATCGTCCCACGCACCAAAACCTATATTTGGAATTTCAATATTACCAGACGGTTTTTCAAAATGCCTTTGATCGCGTAACCATACAAGATCCCGCAGAGCTCGATCCAGACGAGTCCGTTTATTATAATCGGCTTACTGATTTTTATTTAACCGAACCCAATCATGAAAGGCTTCGGCAGATCTTTTTAAAATTTCCTAGAAAAATCACCCCCAACCCAAATGATTACCACCAACTTGCCAACAAAATGCGACTGGTAGAATGGTGCAACCATCCGGCCCTGGCCAAACATATTCCCAAAACCTATCCCTTAACCTCTGTTAATAGAGATGAGCTGTGGCACCAACGAAAGAACCTGTTTTTTAAGGCAACCAACCTGTATGGGTCTAAGATGAGTTACCGAGGAGAGTCTCTTTCAAGAAAAACCTTTGAAGAGTTGGTAAAGGCACAAAATGTAATCGCCCAAGAGTATGTCCCTCCTCATCAAATTGCGACCCCACACCATGGCATTATGAAATATGATCTGCGGTTTTACTTTCATCGAAGCAAGATCCTTTTCGCAGTAGGGCGGCTCTATCAAGGTCAGGTAACTAACGCAAGAACGGAAGGTGGGGGATTCGCACCAATCATATGGGAGTAAAATTTGGTTCAGATGGTGACCCAAATTTTCTTGCAACTAAAAATCACTTTTTGGGAAACACCAAATAGTAACAGACAAAAAAGCAACCCATAAATTTTTGCCTAGTAACCGGCCAGTAACACATCCTTAGACCAGATTTGTTATAAGGTAACAATCAATTGATTGACGCTGGTAGCAATAAGTTATTATCTTTTCCTCTAGGGAGGACTTACTATGGAAAAAGCAGCGAAAGAAAAATTTTTAACGCAAATTTCTCAAAAATATAAGAAGGCTGATCGCAGCGAACGTTCTAAACTTTTGGATCAAATAGTTGCCAAATTAGGAATACATCGTAAAAGTGCCATTCGCGCATTACG
>JANWYU010000134.1 GCA_025055135.1 Pseudobdellovibrionaceae bacterium
AAGTACAGCATAGTTTTTAAAAAATAAAAGTAACATACCTACTATCATCACGAAAACCAAACTAGTAACTAATTTGATCGTTTCACTGTACCACTTCTGTTGGTAAGAAACAGCTGCAAACGTCAGCGGTTTTTTTTCCACTAAATACCACAAATAAGCTACCAACAAAATCCCAAGCCCCAATCCAGCCAATGGATGCAAGATGCGCAAACGAATAAGATAATGGGATTCAGCACTAAAATCATCACGAAGGGCCTGCCAGAAATCGTGAGAGGGAAATAGGGTGTTGGAAAGAGCCGCTATAACCCCTGTAAGCACAATAAGAATTAATGGAACTAAGGTCACCTCAAAAGAAATAGTGGGTTTATTGCTTACAGTAGGTAACTCAGAACCTATCCAACACGTCCGAAGGTATGCCTTGGTAAGACAAAAAACTAAAGTCATTGAATTAAGTAAATGCAATGCCATGCTAAATAAACGCCAGGGAGAATCGTTCTGAGCCACTAACCCAAATACTACTAACTTGGCTCCAAGAAGAGCTTCGGTAACAGTGAAAAACAACGACCATTTGGCCCAAAAATAAAGACGGGGTGCCAAATCCCGTAAGGATCTCGCATAGATCCAAAAAATGATAACCAAAATACCATAGATCCCACTCATGATCCGATGAACAAACTCCACCCATGTCTTTTGAGACTGTAGGGTTTCTGGTAACAAGGCTCCTTGACATAAAGGCCAAGAATCACCACAACCGTCGCCCGAATGAGAAATTCTAACCCACGCCCCCCACAAAATGACTAACACCGTATAAACGATAAGCCAAAAGCTAAACTTAGAAATCCTGTTTAGGCTTTTCATTTAAAAGATGCCCCCCCTGAAGGAGCAAAGGAGCGAAAGAACATATTAAGTAACCCAACACCCTGCCCGTTACCTCCCACATGGGCCTCCCATGGCTGAACTTTGTCGCTCCAACCATAAATATCAAGATGCACCCAAGGCACCTTCTGAACAAATTTTTCCAAAAATAAAGCAGCAGTAATGGGAGAGGCCCATCCATCAACTGCGTTTACAAAATCTGCAAAAGGCGTGGAAAATTGAGCAGTATACTTATTGTAGAGCGGAATTCGCCACGCCAACTCGCCACTTTTTTGACAGGCAGAAAGAATAGCCTGGGCTAATCGATCATGGTTACTAAACAGACCTGCGATCTCTAAGCCCAATGTTGTCTTTATCCCGCCTGTTAAGGTAGCAAGATCAATAAGGACATCAGGTCGTTGGCGTCGGGTAACAGCATAATCAATCGAATCCGCTAACAGAAGGCGCCCCTCAGCATCGGTATTATGAATTTCAACCCAAAATCCCTGACGAGAGCGAAAAACATCACCCGGACGCATAGAGTTTTGATCTACGGCATTCTCCCCAAGGGCCATGTATCCCGAAACCCTCACCGGTAACTGTTGTGCCGCCAAATAGTAGATACTACCAATCACCGCTGCCGCCCCAGCCATGTCCTTTTTCATCAAACGCATCGCTGATGACGGTTTTAAGTCCAACCCCCCTGAATCAAAAGTTACCCCTTTTCCCACCAAGGCAAATGAACTCATCTCACCAAAACTTCGTACTTGGGGAGGATGATACTCAATGTGTAAAAAGCGCGGGGGATATTGTCCACTGCGTCCTACGGCTAGGGCCAACTCCATTCCTTCTTTTTCCATTTGTTTCTCGTTAAGAACTCGGATCTTAATGTGCGGAAAATTTTTAAAATATGCGTAAACATAATGAATTACGGCTTCTGGGTAACAGTCTTTTGCCGGTAAATTCACTAAGTGACGGGCCAGATTTTGCCCCAATCCCCAATTGAGAGACTCTTGAATGATATTTCTTATTTGACTTGGAGGTGTTACCAAATGCCACTCAGGCAAGGTTCCCAAGCCTCCTTCCTTTATTCCTCCAGTGTATATAGGCAGAAATTGATATGCCTTTAGCTCAAGACCCAAGAAAAAAGCCAACCAGTCTTCATCCTCCAAGCCCCAGCTATGAAGTAACACCTTATTTTTAATTCCTTTTTCACTAAATGACTCAAGCAGTAACCCTCCAGCACCCTTCCAAAAAGTAAAGGAACTCTCCTCCAACAGCCCATAGTGGGATACTTCTTTGGCCGGCTCAGGCTCAATCAAAACCCAAACAGAATTGTGATCCTTATCAAAAAAACGTCCTTTAAAGAATTGATGATCACCTACTTTATTTAGATCTTTCTCTGAAAGGTTTAAAGATTTCAAGTGTTTAACAACCAACCCTCTGTCTTTAGCTTTGGCCAGTAACGCTAAGTGAGTCGGCTTTACTTTTTTAGCCACAGTCACCACATGGGAGTCCAAATAGGTAGGTATTTTGTGAACCATCTAACCGTCCCTTTTATTTCATTTAATTTTATTTTTTTCCTCTTAAATGTTCATAAATGTTAATTACAGTGCTCATTCCGGTTCGTGACGTTAATTCTGAATCAACTCCTGCGTGGTAGCCCTTAGGCGACGAGCCAAAAACCGGGATAAGGCTCGGTGAAAACGCTCTGACATTTGAACATTTTGGTTAAGCAACTCCTGCAGTTTGTTGTAGGTAATCTCAAAAACAAGGGAGTTTTCCACTGCCTGGGCACTAGCAGAGCGAGGATCTCCAGTTAAAAACGACATTTCACCAAAATGCTCTCCTGAAGATAACCGAGTCAGTAAATGTTCCTCCCCTGAAGCATCCGACTTATAGATTTGGATAGTACCGTTAATCACCACGTAAAAGGTATCTGCCTTCTGACCGGAAAAAAATAACTCCTGGCCCGCCATATAGCTCTTTTCTGTACCAGCTTGGGCAATCTTCCTCAGTTCATCGTCGCTCATCTCTTTAAACAAATAGACATTTTTTAAATATTGCATAGCCAAAACTCCTTCCCATGACTCTAAAGTCTTCATTCTGCTTTTGAAGAGAAAATTTGTCAAAAATGCCCTTGTTTCTCTTGGCATCATCAAAAAATTGGGTTAGAGCAGTCTGTGGACCGGATCGTACATGAAAACAGCATGGAGACAGGTACCATGAAACATATTCTAATTATAGGCTCGGGACGTATCGCACGGCATTTTCAATTTTATCTATCCCACTTAGGCTTCAATGTGAAACTATGGTCGCGTCAAGAGGGAGAAACCAAATTAAAATCCCTCATCGACCTTAGCGCAACCATTATGTTAGCCGTCCCCGACGATCACCTTCATGATTGGTGTTCAAAGATTCTTGAAATGGGAAACTCCTCAAAATCAAAAGCCCTGATTCACTTTTCTGGAGCACGCAGGGAAGAACACTGGGTGGATTTGCACCCACTGGGAAGTTTCGATTTTGCCCTTTTTCCTCCCTCGTTTTACTCGCAAATTACCTTGGTATCATCTCGGATGGATGCCCCTTTTTATGTTCAAAAAGCGTTACCAGGATTACC
>JANWYU010000141.1 GCA_025055135.1 Pseudobdellovibrionaceae bacterium
TGCTTTTGCTCATCGGCATCAGCCAACAAACGAGCATAACGAATATTGGTTTCAATGTGATCGGAAAAATGGTCAAAAACGTAATGTTCTATGGGCCCTAAAAAATGACCCATCTTAGCCCCACCTACCACCCGCTCATGAATGGTAGCCAAATCCCATTGATAATATTTGCGGTGAAATAAACGCCCTTTAAAATCAGGAAACCACCCACCATGCCAAATCCACCGCCCCATATAAAAAGCAGCAAGAGGAAAATAATATTTGGTTTCCGGGTCCAAATGAGGAAACTTTTCGCGCAATTCTTCAGCCATTTCCTCACTGATGCGTTCATCAGCATCAAGACAAAGCACCCAATCGTTTTTAGCCTGTTCCACAGCCCATCTTTTCTGAGGACCAAAACCCTGCCATTCCTTGATAAAAACCCGAGCCCCTTTTTGTTTTGCAATTTCTGCAGTTCCATCAGTGGTTGACTGATCAACTACTACCACCACATCATCTAAAAAATGAGCACTTTCGATACACTGAGCAATCTTCTTTTCTTCATTTTTCGCGATGACAACTAAACTAATGGGTAACTTCATACGACACTATGTCCTAGAGGCAGGCACATAAAAAAAAATGAGTCAACGCAGCCTAACCTGAACTGTTCCCATAAAAGCCGCCATAACGCCGATTGACACTTTGAGGTATTTACAACCATTGCCTTATCCCTTTACCCTTAGAAAGAGATATGAAGTCACTTTCGTTACTAATCTTTCAGGTTTGGTTATTATTATGTTATTTATGTTCTTTCCTGTTACTAGCCCCTCAGGTAATGGCCTACCTCTCCATTCTCGACTCAGGAGAACCAACTTCAAACAAAGAAATGACAGTAGGATTTGCACCACAATTTATTGTGTCAGATTCAGGAGGCAGCCACGGCACCTTTTTATTCAAAACTGGAGTCGGTAGTGGTCAAGATCTCATGATTCAAGCCGGATTCGGACATATCGATTTTTGGCTGACTTTAGCGACTCGTTGGATTCCCATACCAGATTATGAAAACCAACCGGCAGTAGGAGTGCGTTTTGATGGCACTTTGGCCCGTGAGGCCTCTTCTAGTATCGGTCACATGCGCCTAGCACCATTTCTTAGTAAACGATTCCTTTCTGAGGTGGGGCAATTGGAGCCATATCTTTATATCCCTTTCGGCCTTACCATTCATGAGGGTAAATACGATAATATCGCCTCTTTAGTCGTAGGGTCCCAGATTCAGGTGGAGGATTTGTTACCACTATATTTTTACGTGGAAACAGGTTTTGATGTGCGGAATAGCTTCACCTATGTCAGTATAGGCATTTTAAGTACCTTTCAAAAGAACTAATGTTAGGTTTTTTGAGTAAAACTTTATCTAATGAATTCAACCTTTTTATTGATTTAGGTACAGCGCATACCGTTATTGTGGTCAAGGACCACGGAATTGTACTCAATGAGCCTTCCATTATTGCCATTCAGGAGCTTGGCCCACAAAGGCACAAAGTCTTAGCAGCCGGACGTCAAGCTGTGGAATTAGTAAAAAAAAATCCAGGTAACATATATTTACGATATCCCCTTCGAGACGGTGTTGTGGCCGATACTCAAAATACCGCTCAAATGTTGCGCATCTTTTTTCAAAATCTTCCTTCGCGTATTCGACCATATATCCCCAAAGCCCTGGTGGTCGTGCCGTTTGAAGCCTCCGAAGTAGAACGGAAAGGAACCCTTCATATATTAAAGGCAGCTGGCATTAACAAAGCCCGACTTATTGACGAGCCTTTAGTAGGTGCCATTGGTGCTGATTTACCCATTCACAAACCCCAAGGTTTTATGGTTGTTGATTTTGGCGGTGGTACCGTCGAAGTGGCCGTTATTGCCCTCAATGATATTATCTATTGTGAAAGCCTAAAGTTAGGTGGTCATCGCATGGTAGATGCCATCATCGATCATTATAAAAATCAGCATAACCTCTTAATTGATCGAGAAAATGCTGAACGAATTAAAATCCAATATGCTACCAGTATTCCACGAAAAAATGTGGTCGCGTTTTCCTTAGAGGGAGTTGATTCTCGTTCGGGAGTTCCCAAAACCATTACCACCAATAGTGAAGAGTTAAGTCTGATTCTACATCCCTTTTTTGATCAGATTACCCAAGCCATTTTTCGAGCTCTCAGTCAAACCCCTCCCGAATTAGTAAGTGACATTATGGATGGCCAACTGGTGTTAATTGGTGGGGGCGCATTAACCAAAGAAATTGCTGAGCGGATTACCAATGATACACAAATAAAAGCCAGAATCGCAGCTGATCCCCTGCTTTGTATGGCCAAAGGCGGACACCGTTTGCTGCTAAACCCTGAAATTTTAAACGAACTTTCCTGGGAGGAATGATGTGAATAATTCTTCCAAAAGTAAAATCTTAGTAACAACAGCGCTCCCTTATGCCAATGGTCCCCTTCACTTAGGCCACATCTTTGAAAATATTTTAGCAGACTTTTGGGTGCGTTACTTAAAGATGAAAAAAAACGAAGTTTATTTTTATTGTGCCGATGATACCCATGGGAGCGCCGTCATGATTGAGGCGCGAAAACAAGGCCAAATTCCTGAAGAGTTCATAAAATCTATCTCCCAAAGTCATCAAGAGGATTTCCGAGGCTTTTTAATTGACCATTCATTTTATTTTTCAACCCACTCGGAAACCAATCGCCAACTTTGTCACTTTTTTTACCAAAAAATGCAAGAAAAAGGGACCATCGAACGTCGGCATCAATCCCAATTATATTGCCCGCACGATCAAATGTTTTTACCCGATCGTTTTGTCAAAGGACAATGCCCAAACTGTGGAGCAACAGAACAATATGGTGACAGCTGTGAGGCTTGTGGAGCAACATATTCCGCATTTCAATTAAAAAATCCTGCCTGTGCGATTTGTGGAACCCAACCAGAGCTACAAACCACGGAACAGATTTTTTTCAAATTAAATCTCTTTAAAGAGTTACTACAGGAAAGCCTACCGCAAATTACTGATCCCGCCACAGCAAAAAAAATGAGCGAATGGTTTCGACAGGACTTGCGCGATTGGGACATCTCACGCAATGGGCCTTACTTCGGCTTTCCTATTCCAGGAGAAAGTAACAAATTCTTTTATGTCTGGCTAGATGCCCCAATGGGTTACATTGCCACCAGCTTGGAGCATCAAAAATCGCTAGGCCAGGACGGTATGGAATTTTGGATAAAAGATTCACCTCACAAAGTTTACCATTTTATTGGAAAGGACATTACCTATTTTCACACTCTATTTTGGCCCGCCCTTTTGAAGGTAGCTGACTTGCGGTTACCCAATTTTGTTTTCGTCCACGGTTTCGTTAAGGTAAATGGTCATCGAATGAGTAAGTCGCGAGGTAATTTTATTTTAGCCAAACAATATTTACAGCATCTACCACCAGAGGCTCTACGCTATTATTTTGCGAGCAAAGCTTCAGCTACTAGTCAAGACGATATTGATTTTAACTTAGATGATTTTGTAGCACGGGCTAATGCTGAACTCGTGGGAAAATTTGTTAATCTATTCTCTCGATCAATCAAGTTACTTGAGCACTTTAATTATCAGTTAGGAGAGCTTTCTACAGCCATGAAATCTTATATTAAACAGGTAAGCCACAACCACATCACTGCTGCAGAAAAGGCTTATGAAAATCAGCAATACCACCTAGTGATTGACCAAACTCGACAGTTGGCCGATGAAGCCAATCGTTTCTTTGATGAAAGGGCCCCCTGGAAAACCATCAAAAATGACGAGAAAGCCACCCTAGAAACACTTACGGTAACTTTAAATCTGGCTAAAAATCTCGCCTTAATTCTGAAACCAATTATCCCCGAGATTAGTAAGAAGGCCCTATCCTTTTTCCATACCACACAATTAGATTGTTGGGACGATCTCCACTTGTTACTAGAAAAAACTTCCCTGACCCCTTATCAAAATTTGTTCACTCGAATAACTCCAGACTCCGTAAGACCACTCATTCAACCTTCTGATAGTACCCATCAAAAGGTAGCCACACCTGCTACAAAACAAGGAGAACCCCTGACCCTCATTAAGATAGATGATTTTGCTAAAATTGATCTGCGGGTGGCTGAAGTTGTCGAAGCCCAGGCTGTGGAGGGGTCAGAAAGATTACTCAGTTTAAAGGTTTTTTTAGGACCATTAGGTTACCGGCACATTTTTGCTGGTCTTAAAAAATCTTATCCAAACCCATCAGAGCTCATAGGGAAAAAAATAGCGGTGGTAGCTAATCTGGAACCAAGAAAAATGAAATTTGGGATTAGCGAAGCAATGGCCCTTGCCGTTGGAACCGATGAACGATTAGCAGTATTAGAAATTTGTGAAAAGCGGAGCAAACCGGGAGATCCCATTAAGTAAAGAAGGTTCTAAAGGCTTTAAAAGGTACCAAATCCTATACAAAACTAAAAGATGCCTGGTTGTTGATTAATAACTCACCTAGCAAAAAAGTCCCAAACCTTTGTGAATTGGCATTGCTGTGATATTCTAAGCGTTGTTCAATATGAAAGAAAAGAACTTCACTCTGTTACTTGTTTTCGCTTTATTTTTCATTCCCTATGTTACCCATGGTTACCATCATTTTTTTGCCATGGGATATGCTAGCTGCATGACATGTCATTATCATCCTCAAGGTAACGGCCCCCTCAACGATTATGGTAGGGCGTTATTTGCCACGGAACTTTCCTCTCGGTGGTACGTGCCTCGATCCACCTCAGATGATGAATTAGGCGAAAAATCGGGATTTTTTTGGGGAGCAAAAGGCCCACAATGGCTGCGTCCTCACATTAAGTTGCGTTATTTACAAATTACAGATGGACCTAATTCATCAACAAGTAGCAACAAGTCATATGCCATGCAAAGAGAGGTCGGGATGGCGTTTTTAACATCACCCGAAGAAAAAACTCTTTGGGTCACTACCTTCACTTTTCATGACCCTCAAGGAAAATACCGCACTTCATCTTATCAAAATTTTAACGAATCGGGATCCTTTCTAAAAGAGCTGTACTATCGAAGGGCGTTAGGTGAAGAACGCTGGTTACTGATCGGAATGCAAGATCAAGTGTTTGGAATTCGCGATGTTAATCACACCTTATTCTCACGACGGCTACCCCGCTTAACCCAATACGATCAAAGCCTTGGAATAACCTATTTTCTTACCAAAGAAACCTATGAATGGACCGTCATGGGCTTTATGGGTAACATCAACGAACCACCCGAATATCGAATGGGAGGAGTCTCTACTTTGTTCGAACGCCAGCTCGATGACCAAACCCGCCTTGGATTTTCATTTCTTACTAAAAAAAACAATTTCCATGAGATATTTGCCCTTGCCCCGCAAGCACGCTTAAACTTAAATTACGATGCTGCCTTCTCCTTCGAGCTGGGCTTTCTAAGTGTGGCTAATTTAAATACCAAAGCTGCGACAACTCCCACTTATCTCCTTGCCCAAATGATGTATCGATTAACTCGAGGATGGAATTTCATCATTGAAAACGAAATAGCGAAAGTTGATTCAGGAGGTGACAGTCCAATAGCTGTGCGAACCTACTTTGGACTGTTGGCATTTGTCATTCCAAGGGGTGAACTGCGTTTTAACGTAAACAATGGTCGGACCATTAACTTTGCACAAGGACAGAGCGATGCTTGGCAATTACAAACACAACTTCATTTATCCTTATAATAGCATGTTAATTAATATTGTTTTAGTATTGCTCTTGATAATAGTGTCTAACCTTTCATGGCCCCTAATTACATTTGGCAACAATATTGAGTCAAATCCATCCAAAAAGCGCTATCATATTGAACCTCGACTGGGTTACTCTTTTTACACATTGCGTACCGCAGAAAGTCCTGCTGTCTACATTAATGGGATCAGTAACATTCTAGGGATCGGTCAATCATATGCTTTTCAAAATTATCAAGTTTTTTTTGATGTAGAATCCTGGATTAGCCGTATGACAGAACCATCGGTGAATCCCTCTCCCAATCCCAAACTTTGGACCGCCATCACATGGTCCGTTACCCTCGGACTCAACCACTACTTGAAAGGCCAAAAAACTTATATAACCATTCTCTCGGGTTACCAGTCCTGGGATATTAATCAACCGAATCATAATTGGTCAAAAACCAGCTTTCCGTTAATGGGTTTAGGAGGAGGTATTCCTTTTAATAATAAGTGGAACCTACAAATGCGGGTTTTATTTAGTACGGAAGAGACCAATTCCCAATTAATTAGTTGGACTATTGGGCGTATTTTTTAAAGAATGAACAAACCTCAAAGCTCCAACTTTTTAACCTACTTGGATTTGTTTCGCATTGCAAGTCGGTACCTTGCCTTTGAGACTCGAAGAATTCAATTCATTATTTTTTACACCATTTTAGTTGGGATCCTTACAGTAACAGCATCAATTTTAATCCAATTTGTGGTTAATGAAATTGCCTTTACCGGACAATCGTATCCCTTAATTATATTAAGTGGCATCCTTGTGGGAACTCTACTTTTTAACACGACTGTACAATTAATTCGTAAAATATTGGTGGAGCTGATTCAACAAAGAATCCTCATTCGAGTAACATTCGCCGCCACCGATGCCCTTACTCGATTACCTTTGGGAAAAGAAGAAACCATTCGCAATCACCTAGTACATCGTTTCTTTGATGTATTTAGTTACCAAAAATCCATGACTATCCTGCTTATTGACGGTGTGGGAACCATCATTTTTTCCTTGGTAGGATCCTTAATAATTTTATTTTATCATCCCATTTTATTTTTGTTGAACTTAATTATTATTGCTGGTCTTCTTACCATCATACACTATTTTCTTCAGCCTGCTTTGGAGACCAACTACCAACAATCCACCGCTAAGTATGATCTTTCTCAATGGTTATCAGAGTTAGCAGATCAACGAAGTTTTTTTTGGAGTACCCAATTGAGGAATGTATCCATCAATTTAGCGGACGAAAAGGTATCATCATACCTCATGGCGAGAAAAAATCATTTTAGAATCGTAGTGTGGCAGGCCGGATGGCTTTACCTATTGCAGGCCTTTGGAGCTAGTTTATTCTTAATATTCGGTGGTTACCTTGTTTTAAGCGGACAAATGCAATTGGGACAATTAGTAGCCAGCGAATCCATTCTGGTTGCCCTCCTTTATAACATTTCTCAGTTTTCATACACCTTGGATGCTGGATACGACATGGTTGTTGCATCTCAAAAGCTTGATCAGTTACTTGACTGTTACCAAAATAAGGAACATCGCACCTACTTACATTCAAGCATTAAAATCAAGCATCCATGGCAACTGAAAATCGGGACTTACCAAAATGAAAAATCCATACAAATTTTTCATAGCGGAGAGATTATTTTTTTGGAGGGCTTCAAGCAAAGCGATAAACATAGTTTTATCTTAGATATTTTAGGACAATCTGAAGCAAAACCAAATTTCCGTATTACTTTAGAGGATATTGAAATTTCTACCATTTCGGAGACTTGGATTAATGAAAACATTTTATTTTTGGATCGCCCATTTCGCATTGGTAAGGAGCTGCGTAAAGAACTTCTTATGTATCAACCTGAGAATTCCCGGGAAGAGTTCCCTCGTATTTTGGCCGATATTCAAAGGTTATGGCCAGAAACCATTCTCAATAGTCCTACCATAGAGAACAACGCCCGTTTAAGCTTGGCGCGACTCCTCTTCGTTCCTCATAAAATAATTATTATTGATCAGTTACTGGATTTTTTATCAGAACAAGAAATGATTTTCTATTTAGAGCTCGCACAAAAATACCTTGGTGAAAAAATTGTCATTTGTCTCAGTCCTTCTTGGTTCTCTTGGTTACAGACAATTAATCGGTATCAGAATCAGATCACTTTTAATTTAAATCTCAATAAAATTCGCGAGTTAAACTATGGATATCTTGAAAATTGAAAGAATCACCAAGCGTTCCAAAGCCATTGTTCTTACTCGCCATTCGTTGGCATTTGAGCGTCTTTTAAAAATCACTATTATTCTGTTTTTCATCTTTGGAGTCGCAATCTTATTCATACCATGGCAACAAACAGCGGTTGGCAAAGGGCGGGTTATTGCCTTTTTACCAACCGAACGGGTGCAGGCTATCACTACCCATATAGCAGGACGCATTCAAAAGTGGCATGTTACTGAAGGAAGTTTTGTTGAGGAGGGAGATCTCCTAGCAGAGATCATAGATAACGATCCTGAAATTTTAAATCGTCTACGCTCCGAAGAACAGGCTGCCTTAAAAAGATTACAGGTTTTGGAGACCCAAGTCGTTGCCAACGAAAACAATTTGAAGCGACAAAAATCCTTGTTCCAAGAAGGGATTGTTTCTCAAAGGCAGGTTGAGTTGGCAGAAATTGAACTTGCGCAATCCATTAGTCAAAAAGCAGCCGCCCAAGTGGAACTCAATCGCATTCAAGTGCGCCTTTCCCAACAGAACATGCAAAGACTGACTTCTCCCATTTCAGGAACAATTCAAAAAATTATTTACGGAGAGAATACACAATTCTTAAAGGCAGGAGAAATTATCGCCTATATTGCTCCAGAAACGAAGAATCGGGTTGTAGAGCTTTGGGTAAGTGGTAGGGACTTACCTTTCATTAAGTTAGGTCAAACAGTTCGCATTCAATTCGATGGTTGGCCCATTTTTCAAATATCTGGGTTACCAGAACTTTCCGTAGGTACCTTTAAAGGATTTGTTCAATTAATTGATCCTTCCGATGATGGAAAAGGTTACTTTCGCGTTATAGTGGCTAGGCAAGAAAGCGATATTTGGCCATCGCCCCGTCTACTGCGACAAGGGGTTAAAGCGCAAGGTTGGATTGCCATGAATCGAGTGCCCCTCTGGTTTGAAATATGGCGTACGGTGCTTTCCCTACCGCCCATGCCCGTTCCTGTTACTGAAGATCAAATTCACAAATAGGAGTGGCGAAAGTGGTTCGATCGACGGTCACGAAAATATTTTTATTGATCTTCCTCTTATTTCCAAAATCTACCGCCTTATCCCTAACTTTGCAGGATTTGATCGATTCCGTAAAATCTCACTACCCTGAAATCCTTGCTGCTTTAGCCCAATATGAAGAACAAAAATTCCTAACTACAAGTCGCCTAGGCGCTTTTGACTTTCAACTACGAGGTGTTACCCAAAATTTTACGGGATATCCGGAAAATCGCTGGCAGGAACTTTCACTAGAGAGTCAGATTTGGAACACTCCAATAAAACTTAAATTAGCCCACGATCACGGATTCGGGTCTTTTCCTCCCTACTATGGAGAAAAAAACACTGGATCAGAGGGACGAACCAAAATCGGAGTGTATGTTCCCCTCTTGAGAGATTTACTTATTGACAGTGCCCGGTTAAATTTAAAGGTTCAAAAACTCTCAGAACTATCGGCAGAACAACAGTTACGGTTGAAAAAGGTAGAAGTCTTTGCTCAAGCTGCCCAGACCTATTGGCTTTGGCGCTCCTCGGAGGAAAACCGAAAAACCCTCGATCAACTCGTCAATTTAGCGTTAGAAAATAACACCTTCATTCGAAAGCGGGTCGAGAAAGGGGATGCCGCCCCCTTGGAGCTAGTTGAGAATCAAAAGATTTTAGCTCAGAGGTTGGCGCAACGGGCTTCTTTAGAAAACATCGAGCAACAATCAGTTCTACAACTTTCTCTATTTTATCGACCTAACGGAATACCCTCCATACCAAAATCCTTAGGTGAACCATGGTTAAAGCAAGCACCAAAGACGTTACCATACCTTCAATATGAGTTAAAAGCACTGAGAGAATTTCCCGATCTTCAAAAACTTTCTTTGGAACTACAAAAAAATCAAATCCAGCGTGATTTTTTTCGATGGAATCAGTTTCCTTACATTAATCTGCAACTGGAAACGCATCGTTACCTGGGAATTTTGCCACCCAGTCGTACAGAACCCTATGAACACTACCTAGGCCTAGAGTTATCCTTTCCTTTGTTAAATTTACAAGCACGTAATCAAAAACGAGCGCTAGAACAAAAAATTTCAGCACAACAATGGGAACTGGATTTAAAAGAGGATCTATTAAAAACCAAATTCCACATACTAAAAACAGACATAGAAAAAACCTTTGAGCAGCTTCAAAATGCCCAGCAGGAACTCGAGGCCTCCCAAAAACTCGCCGAAGCCGAACGAAAGCGCTTTCAACTGGGAGGAAGTAGTTTGTTTCTCGTCAATGTGCGAGAGTCAGAGGCAGCCCAAGCCCGTCTGAAGGTTAGCGATCTTATTTTTAAGTTCTTTGTTAAAGAAATGGAATTAAAACTCCTTTTTAACGATTGGATTGAAAAATATTAATGAATCCATTGATCTTTATAAAAACTTATGTTTTGGTGAATCAGTGAGTTGGTCCACTTTATTTTTTTATACTCTAAATGTTCTCAATTCGTGGGCTTTTTCGTGCTCTGAGCTGATTTTTTCTTACGAAATCACAGATGAGTCGGATTGGCACCAAAAGGTTGCAGCGATTCTAGAAGTGCCTGAATATTATGGTTACAACCTTGATGCACTTTACGATATTTTAGTAACTACTGAATATCCTTATGAGTTCACCATCTGTGTTCTTGGAAAAGAGGATTTGATTTCGAAATTGGGCCCAGAGCGCTTTTCTCTTTGGGTAGCAACGTTTGATGATGCCCTAAAAGTCAACCCCAGGGCACCCCGCCTTACCTTCTTACCCGAGCATCGGTTGTTAAGATAACCAAATCTCTGTTGCTAGCATCTGTGTACCCCAGAAGCCCCTGAATTAATTGGTAAATGATTTTAATTTTAATTGACAATCAAAGTCTGCACTCTTACTACTAGACCCCGTTTGAAAATCTAATTGAGGAGGCAACGATGAGTCGCTTAATGCGCTATTCCCATCTGATCGTCGCCGTAGGTATTTTGGCTTTAGTGAAAACCACTACCTTTGCAAATAAGATCACCGAAAATCACCCTCGGTTACCTAGCCCTAACGACATTAGGGAATTTAAACAAACTATCGAAAATGTCATTTTGGGGTGGTCGGAGCTCGAGGCAGCTGGAGTGGGATTTTTTTTGGCAGAGGGAATTAGGGGATGGGATTGGACTAAGCATCCCTATCACCTTTTTTTTCGTAGTATCTTACGGTCGATAAAATTTCCTATTAGGCTTAACAGTGACCAATTATCCCAAAGGTTTGCGGAACTCGCTCTGTCTACCTCCCTCTTAAGTTTCGGTATTGAACACCCATTAACTGACATTTTTGTATCCAGTTTGTCATACGGAGAAGAGGAGACAGGACCTTTGCTTAAATATCGAGTTCTTTGGAGAACGGTTTTTAACTCGATTATGGATATATATTTAAACGAGTATCAGCGGTTTACTCCTGAGGAAAAGACCGCTTTTCTATTGATAACGCTTCACTTTTTGCAACTCTTTGATGTTAATGAATTCAATAAGTACGTTGATCAGTTCCCAGAAAGGGCCGATGCCTTCCTAAAACATTTTGTTTTTAACATCATTCTCCCCGAGTTTAAAAAGTTAGAAAAGACAGGATTTAATGAACAAAATTATCTCAGTAAACTGGCAGCGCCTAATAACCTGACAGGGTATCTCCTTTCAGGTGTTATTGCTGGTTTGAATGAAATGGCCGCTCAGGACACTGGGAAGGTGGAACGGTTCATTGAGCAAAATGGGGATACCATAGTCAACCTGCTTTTGAACACTCCAAAGGGTTCAATTGATCAGAGATGGGATCGGTTTGAAATATTTAGACTTGTTCATCAGAGCGGAAGCAAATCTTCCTTATTATTTTATCAACATTTAGCGCGCATAGGTAGACTGCTTTTTGAAAAACCAGATCCATCCGCCACAACTCAACGAGAAGATAATGAAATCAAACCATCTTCCCAACGTCAATTTATTCGGGTTTTTGACGGTTTTTCAGCGGTGATGAGAAAGTCCGTTTCTGATATTATTTTGGACCGTGATGAATCTCTGGAAGTCAGATTATTAGCCCTAAACGTATGGGGCTTTCATGGCCTTTATCATCGTTTTGAAAAAAATATAGCTGAAAATATGGCGAAAAATGTGGCTAATTGGATCGAACTCTTTTTACAGCAAGAGGAACCGGAATTATTGGCCCGCTTGCTTTATCTTTTAAGTGCCCAATCCACTAGGGACCCAAATGTGTTTTCCTTAAGAACTGCGATTCTTAATCCCTCTATGGTCAATATTATCACCGGAAGTACCCACCAGGACTCCCGCTCAGGCTCGCATCATTCTGCCGAAGAAGCCTTCATTTTATGGCTTTCCAACCTGCTGAAAGTTCAGTTAATGAAGGTCTTTGAAGAAAGAGGAGCTGATGGAGTACTGGAATATGTGGAAAAAATGAAGTCTGTTTCTCTTGCAATGGCCCAGTATTTTAACCGCACAGTAGTTATTGACGTCAGTCACAACAGAGTGGAAGTCCATTTGAATATGCACCAAAGGAAACCTGGGAACCCCACCATCAAGAACGATGCTATCCAACAAGAACCAAACCGTCCTTCTCCCCCTCCATGTCGTTCCATATTTCAAAAGGACGGTGGGGTTAACAATTAAAGCGCCGTTCCGGAAAAATCTTTTTTTTCCTGAAGAAGGAACGTTGAGGGAATTTGGGGAAATCTAATGAACATATTGAATGCTGAAAACATCAGCACAGTTCCGCCCTCCTCCACCTTCTGAATCCGAAGTTTTCTCCAGAGATGGAACTTTCTTATGATACACTTTGGGCTCAATTCTGATATCTACAAGTCTCCCACGGTTTTCAACCACGATTTTATACTTAAAATCGTGTTGATTCACTGCTTCTAAAACCGGCATCATTTTGCGCAAATACTGCATTCCGGCTTCACTACCTTTAAGTGTACGAACCTGGGTTAACTGTTTATTAAATTCATCTAAAAACCACGCCAAAAACGACCATTGCATGGAATACTCAGGCCTAGGAAACCGAGGATGTTTCCCCAACAAAGAGGGATGTACATTAGATTTTATTAAAAAAATGATCAGCTTCAGCCTCTCATCAATTATGTCGTGATAAGAAAAAACGTCTGGGTCCCATTTAGATCGCTCACTGATTAAATAAATCAATCGAGCTAATAATTCATGTTCTTCCCGCTGCAGAAAGATTGTTATTAAACTTCCCAAATCACGTCCCATAATTTCATGATGACTGAGTGGAAAATAATTAAAATTCCAATAAAAACCCGACAAATCCAAAGCACGTAGTCGTATCTCCATGGGTAAACTGGTATCCAATATGATTTTAATTAATGATCTAGGGGATGTTTTTATAATGCCATCAAGGACATAATTAAAATCACTTTGGCGCTCTGTTCTCCGATCTTCTTCGGGTAATTTAAACTGATTATGATGATAGGGCCTTTCGTAAAGCTTCCTACTCGCAACTGCTATTATTTTGTAAAACGCAAGATGAGCCCTCACGCCAACTTGATGAACCACTTTAATTAAAAAGTTTAAAGTGAGTCCACCGCTTATCGTTCCAGTCAAAATTTAAAAAAAAGTCCATAAGAATGTCGCCATATTGATTAATGACACCCTCAACCTTACTGTACCTATAAGTGGCCAGTTCCTCCAATCCCTTTGTAAAACCGGTAAGGAGATAACTCGACAGTCTTCTAATGCACCGATAACAACTGTCTAGATTAATATAGTAACGAGAACGCTGAAATCCTATGTTGTCAATTTTTGCTAAGCCCCTGGTAACATTACCTCAAAAGCAAAGTTTTTTAAGAAGGTATCAGCCCTTTCAGCCATTCCATCGATAATCTGATTGAAATAATAGGAATCAAGCCGTTTCAAGAAATGGATAGCTACTAATACAAACGAGGCCTTTTCTTGTTGAGTAAATGATGGGTATTCGTTTGAGTACATATCAATAATGGATTCAAAAACAACTGTCCAAAGAAAATTCATTTTATCAGTAACTGTACCTTCTTTACCTAGCATATTCACCAGTGAAAGAAGATGATAAATCACTTTGTTCCCATTCCCGGAGCTTAAAAGGGTAATCATGAGGGCTAACTTGGCAAGTCGACGAGACAACGATTTATTATCGATATCGAACTCGATGGGTAACAGAATTTCAGCAAGCCTGGAATCAGCCTCTCCAAGTCTTTTTTTGGCAATCTCCTCCGGACTCAAAAGAGGACGGAGTATATTAAGGGCTTTGTCCTGGTCAAACCGATTCAATCGAGAAACCACAGCCTCGACGTTAAAAGTAAACTCCTTCATCTGATCAACAGAAGGTAACACACTTTCTTTATTTGAAGAGCCATCACCCCACCAATCGCTATTATTTCAACTAGACTGCGATGCCAGGGCTGCTACGCTAACAAACACTACTAAAAATACTCCCTGTAAGAAACAATAACCGTGAAACAACCGGACCATCACGTCCTCCTTCAACTTAAGTACGCAAGACCCGAACCGTTTCCATTGAACACGACTACTAATGTCAAACAGAAATTTCAACATGGCCATTAAGGGAGTTTGAAAATGAAAAAATTAAACTAATTGTATGTTTTTGCTAAAATGCGAATATAGTCCGAAACCCCATCCTCCAAACTATAATGAGGAGAGGAGAGGCCTTGCTGAAACCAATGAGCCATCGGAGCCTCGGTAAAATATTGATAACGCTCGCGAATGTAGGGAGGCATTTCAATATATTCGATGTGGATGGGTCGCTCTAGGGCCATAAAAATAGCCCGGGCCAAATCATTCCAGGTCCGTGCCGTTCCAAATCCCATATTATAAATGCCAGATGGAGGTTTTTTTTGAAAAAGCTCCCACAACCAACGGGTAACATCTTTAATATAAACAAAATCCCGCTTTTGCTCCCCATGACCATATTCAGGCCGATAACTTTTAAAAAGCCGCAAATATCCTGTGGAGCGAATTTGATGAAATGCCTTAAAAACCAACGAAGCCATGTCCCCTTTATAAAATTCTCCCGGACCATACACATTAAAAAATTTAATCCCATAAAAATAAGGGGGTGTTTTCTGCTGTTGAAGAACAAATTCATCAAACACTCGTTTACTTTCTCCATAAAGATTTAGGGGCCTTAGTTGCTGGGGGGGAATGTGATCGTCATAACCTAAAGAGCCATCACCATAAGTGGCGGCGCTGGAGGCATAAATAAGAGGAATCTTCCGTTCAACGCAAAAATGCCACACAGCCCGGGAATAGAAAACATTGTCCTGCTCCAATAAAGACCAGTTACTTTCTGTAGTGGAGGAATTGGCTCCTAAATGAAAAACTACCCGAATAGACTGAGCATTCTGCTGAAACCCATTTGCCATTATTTCACTTAAAAATTGATCTGCCGAATAAAACCCGCGATATCGTAACTGCTGGCAATTGAGGGGACGTTGTTGTGGGCTAACTTTATCCACCAAAATCACATCCTCAATTCCCAGTTGATTTAAATAGCCACAGAGCTGACTACCAATAAACCCTGTACCACCGGTAATGACCACCATATTTTCCACACCCTATCACTGGTCTAAGTTGCAGTGTCTTAACTCCCATTCAATAAGGGGGTCAAGACCAAATTTATTCTTGTAATCTGCAACCAATTGGTTCAAAGCAGCCTTAACCTTTGGATGATTCTGGTTATTTTTTAATTCCCACAATTTTTCGAAAAAATATACCCTTTCTTTTTCTTTAGGGGGAAGATCTTTCTTAACCTTCACGGCCTCAAAATCATCATTGTCAATAAACTTTTCACGATCAGCAGCTCCTCCAAAAACTGAGGTTACCTGAGTTCCAAGTACCAAATCAAAAAAGCCCCAACCAGGATCAAAATATACCTGGTCAAATCGGGTAAGACGGGCCTGCTTTAGCCGAACAATCAACGTCTTACCTGTGGGGCTTAGCCAACGACGAACTACTTCACCTTCTAATATAAAGCCATTTAAATACTCAATGGTTACTCTCTTTTCCGGAGTGAAACCAAACCGGATCCAATCACTTTCCTCCCATAAATGTAAAGGGATATCATTAAAACGTGTCAAACCTAAGGGCGAAGAAAATCCCTCTCCATGTACATCACAGCCTTGATCAGGTAACTCCTCATTACGGTAACAAATTTGAGCCGGACCCTGAAATTTTAAAAAAGTTACCTGATTGGTAGGGCTGATGAAAAAATCGACTAATATCCCGCTAATCTGAACTCCACTATCCAGTTCTACCGTATTGACCAACTCGCTTTGCAAAGCACGGGTTAATCCCCGAATGCCACCACTCACAAACGACATGGTCTGCTGCAATTCCCGCAAAACAATCCGTAAATGTTCAAAAGACGGAGTAACAAAGAGCTGTGGCTGCGGTTCGGTAATATCATAACTGTAATTAATGCAGTCTAAAGTCAGGGGAATTTTACGAACCTTATCCGTTAAGCAGGATTGAGATTCCCCCACACTGGATAAAAGACCTGCCCCGTAAATTTTGGGATTTTTGAGATCACCGATGAGACCATACTCGGCCGTCCACCAATTCATTCGAGCTAAAAGAGCCGCCTCAGATACAAAGGAAACCGCCTTCTGCGCCTGGAGCAACTTTTCGTGAGCCTCGGCCACTTGCTCTGGTGTGGCTAAGGGATTCTCCTTAAGGTCACTTAACAGTCGAATGGCCCGATACACCTCAAGATCTTGCTTAGAGATAATCGCCTTACGCGAGACTTGCGCATACTCTTTCAAATACTCCGAATATTCGCGATTCACCAACATAGGAGCATGGCCAGCAGCCTCATGAACAATATCAGGGGCCGGTGTATACATCATGTGCTCAAAGGTTCTCATCTCCCGGGCAATGGGTAAAATCCCCAAGGATTGTAACTCCATAAAGGCTGCTGGAGGTATAAAGCCACTTACCGGAACCGCCCGCCACCCCAATTTTTCGAGATGACGAGACATTTCCGCAATACTTGGTATGTGATCTAGTGAAATCCCTGTAGCCTTAATACCTTCACGATAACTTGGATGCGCATGTTCATATAGAAACGCCGTTAACTGAGCTAAAATATACCGCCACGTCGCATGCTCTAAGGCAGTATAGGGATATTCACTTTGATCAACGATGTACTTTTTTAAATGAGACGGAATCTGTTCCAGCACCTTTTACCCCCGCTAAAAAGGTTTATCTCGCTTTTAGTTGAAAGAAAATCAAAGGATCTGTCAATCAACCAACGGCGGCCTACCCACCATTTTGCACACCTTGGCTTACTAATTGAAGATCTTATTTCACCCGTTCAAATTCTACCAGGAGCATTAAGACCTTTTCTCCATCACTGAACATGATCTGCTTCAGATTAAGGTGTTCCTGATCTCGAAACTCTCCTTCAAATTTTTGAAGATAGAGTGTAAATCTGTGCAACGGTATTTGATGCACTTTTTGAAAACACAGCTGTGCAAAATCATCACCCCCTTTGCGGGCGGTAACCATCTGCCAGAAGGTAAACTCATTTTTGTCGATAAGAACAGGAAATAATAACGGTTGTCCACCCTGAAGTTTTCCTAAATCTTCTAACAACCTCACATCTGCTACCCAACTTTGATGGTTAATAAAATTAAAAGAAAATAACTCCTCTCGATTGTTTCCATTTTTCTGATACCTTATGAAACGCAGTGATTTTGCCACCCATTCAGAATTCTGATCCAAATTCTTCCACCAATTTTTTTCTCCGTTTCGTTTCCCCTCGATTAAAGAGGATTGATTATCCCCTTTTTGATCCGTTAGGCCCATTGAATGTTGTTCATGTGCCCACACCAGAATAAAACCGAAAACTACCACTAAAAATGAACACAGTCTTACCATAAAAAAAACACCGAGTTTGATTTGTGATGTTACCATGTTGTTCATATCATCTAACATATCCGCATTTATCTGTAATTGTAATTTTTTATTAACCAAAATATCCCTCCTCTGCCATCGCCATCGGCACCCCACTGAAAACC
>JANWYU010000167.1 GCA_025055135.1 Pseudobdellovibrionaceae bacterium
ATAAGATCATTTACTGATGACGGTTTCCACGATCGCCGAAATTCCTTATAATAATCTTTTTGATATAAAAGAATTTCGCCATCGCCTTTTCCTAAAATCGCCTCACATTGAGATTTCAGATTTAAATAAAGGTCAACCCGAGCCTGCTGCCAGGATGATTGATTTTTCACATTTCAATTGTGTCATGACTAATTCTTGATTTCCACGAGAAAAATTTTGATACTAAGGCCATTATGTTGCTTCCTATTTTAGCTATACTTTCGTCGATCGCCGCCTTAGTTCTTCATGGTATCCTAACCTGGGAACACTTCCTCTCTCGCTTTGGATCTGCATCCCAAACTCCCCTGTGTCGAATTGGTTCTATTTTTAATTGCGCAGTGGTCGCGGTAAGTGATTATAGCCAATTTATCCTCCAAATTCCCAATTCTATTTTGGGATTTTGGACCAATTTGGCTTTTCTTGTTTTTCTTTCCTGGGCCATAATCGAGTCCCGTTTTTTCAAAAGGGAAGTGCCCCTAGCGATTAGTATGAGCCAGTTACTGAGCTATTTAATTTTAGGCGCCAGTATAGTAATGGGGATGATTTCAGCCTTCTTATTAAAACATTTTTGTTTATTTTGTGTTTTGGCCTACCTCGCCTCTTTAGTGCAATTTTTTTCCACATTCTTTTTGTTTCGTGGCAAAAATTCTGTGTGGAACCCGAATACTCTAAAAACATCCTCTATTACCATAGTAACTATCCTGGGGATTAGTTACCTAACTAAAGAAATTATTTATGATCAATTGGGTGGTGAACGGCTCACATATTTTATAGAAGAAAGTTTGGTTCATTGGAGATCGGAAGAGAAAAAAGTGTTCGATTACCAACTGGGCATTACATATCATCCCGCACAAACCTCTTCTTCCCGAACCTTAATTGAATTTGTTGATCCTTTTTGTCCCCACTGCAAATTCGCCAGTGAAAATTTAAAATCCTTTATTGAGACACGACAGGGAACCCTGCGATTGATAGTCAAAACCTTTCCCTTAGACGGTAACTGCAACCCTCATATTGATCATAAAACCGAAGACAGGCGCCGTTGTGATTGGTCGGCATGGCTTCTGTGCATGGATCAAAATCAATGGGGACCCCTTGCTGTTGATTGGCTATTTCAAAACCAAGCCCAGTTAGTGAGAATGTCGTTTAAGGAAGGTGTTACAAAATTCATTGAGCAATATCCCAATGGCCCTGACTTGGAACAACTATTACTGTGTGTAGGCTCTCAGGAAACTCAGAAAAAAATCGCCCAAATGAGTGCAGAGGGGCATCAAGCAAAAATACGAGGTACCCCTGCGATTTTTCTGGATGACAAGTTACTTTCTGGCGGCCACCTTCCCATGGTACTTGAGCGAGCCTTACGTGAATTGCGTGAGTAACCATTCAAAAAGAACTAAGGATCGATGAAAAAAGGAAGTCATTCTCTTACCTGTTACCGATACTTGCGCCTTACGTGAATTGACTTAACTCGGAACCAACCATGAATCTCTCCTCCCATCTGGCGGCGCCAGAGAGCCCACAATACAACACCCACAACAAGCATGCCTATAGAGAGCCACTGTCCTCGGGTCAAATTCAACCATTGATACCCAATATGAGCGTCAGGCATGCGAAATTGCTCCCCGATAATGCGGGCTAAAGCATAGAAAATCACAAAATAGGCACCGATCAAACCAGGTTTACGATCTTTGGCCCATAAAAAAAACAAAACCAAAAATAATAACAATCCCTCTAAAAGAGCCTGATAAATTTGAGAGGGATGTCTGGCTACCAAATATGGGGCGATACCCTGTATGAGATCCTGTTGACCCTTCTGACAGCCGATTACAATTTGATGGAGGGCCTCATATACCATCTGCCTGGCCTCAAAAGAACGACCCATGTTCTCCACAACTTCCTGCCACTTTTCCGCAGTCCATCCTGGTAGCTTACTCACAACTTGAGCCAAATCGCGTAGCTTTTCAGGTGCTTGACTGGGCCAAAACTCAATATCAGTGGGGAATTTAACGGCCCAAGGCAAACCAGGGGGCGCTTCTCTTCCCACAAGTTCCCCATTGATGAAATTAGCAATCCGACCAAAAAAAATACCAATAGGCCCCGACACAGCAACTAAGTCAAACACATACAACAAATTAACCTTATGTTTTCTGGCAAAAAGCCAACAGCCAACAACCAACCCAATCATCCCTCCATGACTCGCCATACCCCCTTCGTTAACGGCTAACAGTCCCCAAAAGGGGAAATCCGAACGAAATTTAATAAAAAGATCTGGGCTATAAAATATGGCATAACCCAATCTCCCTCCAATTAAAACGCCAAAAGCCCCATAAGTTACTAAATCGCCCAACATCTCTTGAGTAACGTTTTGACCCTGTCGCGCAATAAGCCATTTCATTAAAAAATAGGCACAAACAAACCCCAATAAATAAGCCAATCCATACCAGCGAACTGCTAATGAACCATAAATATGGAATATAACCGGATCCAATGAGTGCACATATACATCATTCATAAGAACCCAATCTCCTACATTACTTTTATGGTAACTACCCTACGTTACCCTACTTTTTTATGGTAACCGCTTAAATTGACCTAGTCCATTAACATGAAAGGCCTGACCTTGATCAACTACGTTAAGTAAGGAACTGACCCGATAGTTCACTTGTAGTAACATAGCTCCTATAGGATCGTCAGCTGTTCCCTGATTAAAAACTGTGGGCACATGAACCTCTACATTCAGATGAAATCCCCAACGTACCTTTACTGAAACCGGCTGGACGGTAGCATACCCAACATAACGACCCCGATTACGAACCTGTCCACCTGGTAACCAAATAATGCGATAAGTTAATTTTACGACCTCCCACCGATAAACATTTTTAAAAGTAACCGAAACCAACCGAGAGCGGGGCTCCCACCATCCTTCCAAATCCCACCAACAACGAGCCCCCTGGGGAATAGCAGTAGCTACTGCACTTTTGAACTGAGATACAGGCTGCCCATTGGCTACAACCTGCCACACCTTTTGACCCATATTAATAATTTTATCTAATACCATGTCCGCAGTATTAATGGGATTCAAAACCTCACCTTCATCCCCAATCTCTTTAGCAGGAATTGAAGACCCAGCGCTATCATCCTGTTGTGGCCGAGCGAGCCAATCCTCGCACGCCGAGGAACCTATTCCGCCACTCCCCACCACATTGAACGTCTGAATCAAAGATTCCTCATAAATTTCCGTTAAAGTATGATCAATTTTAAAGTAATCTCGCTTCGGTTTTTTCTTAGGCTTAGTTACCCCCTCATGTGGCAAAAAAACACACAGTAACAGAATCCCTATCCACAAAAAAACACCCCTCGATATCCTCAGTGACCCACGCCCGGCAAAGCCTAAAACACCATTAAGCCATGCCCAAGGTTTGAAAAAAACCGGTTTCATATTTCCCCCCCATTATTTATTACTAATCCCTACCAAACCACATTTTTTTAAAAGAATAACCCCCACCCCAACCCCATATAAAAATTAGGCTCATAATAGAAGCTCAATACCGCCGGGTCAATCACCAAAAGGATTCTTTAAGGATTCTTTACCGAATCCTTTCCAATTGGGCCACGAAAAATCCATCTCCGGTAGGACCCGGATCATGAACCCACTGCCCCAAATATTTCCATCGACCAGATTGTTCACCAAGGAGCCATGCGATTTGCTTCTCATTCTCACTGGGTAAAATGCTGCATGTGGAATAAACCAAGCGCCCTCCAGGTTTTACCATTTCCGAATACATCCCTAAGATTTTTCTTTGCAATTCCTGAAGTTCGAAAATCCGCTCTTGAGTCAGTTTCCACTTGGTATCTGGGTTCCGGCGCACCACACCCAAACCCGAACAGGGAACATCCAATAACACCCGATCAAAAGATTGGAAGAGGCGCTTAATCACCTTCGTTGAATCAACGACTCGCGTTTCAACAATCGAAATACCATGACGCCGGGCTCTCTTTTTAAGCTCCTCGAGTTTATAGTCATGGATATCTAGTGCTACTATCTTACCACGATTACCCATCAGGTCAGCAATGTGTAAAGTCTTTCCTCCCGCCCCTGCACATCCATCACATATGCGCTCCCCGGGGCGCGGATCCAAAAATTCTACTACTCGCTGACTGGCCCGATCTTGAACCTCAAAATCTCCTCTGCGAAAGGCTTCGGTAACAAAAACATTTTTTCTTTCTTTTAGAGTGAGACCCCAGCTCAATCCCTCAATGGGCTCAGTGATAATGCCCTCTCTAAGCAAAGACTGTTGCAACTGCTCCCGGGAAGTCCGCTGCCTGTGAACTCTTAAATCAACCGGAGCAGGTTCATTTAAAATTTGACGCAAAAGGGTCCATTTTTTTCCTAATTGCTCCTGTAAATACTGGTCCAACCACTGCGGCCATGAGTGCTGAATCCACTCGGGTTGATCCTGAAGACGATCTAAACGCCTTTTAAAAGCCGTAAACGAAAGGATATGCTCATTAGAAAAGGGCAGACGGGATTTCTTTAAAAAGAGTCGAAGCTCCGCAAATGCCTGCTCTGGGTTCTGCGATCCCATAAGAAATTGCACCTGCCACAACATGAAGTAAAAAGATAAATGAGGCTCTGGGGTAACATCCTTTCCCGCCAAATAGGCAAATTTTAAAAAATGGCGGACTCCCTCATAAACAGCCTCTGCCACAAAACGCCGATCTCGAGCACCCCACTTGGGATGCGAACGAAAAAGATGGTTTAATACCTTATCGGAATAAAGCCCCCTCTGAAATACGTTCTGTAGGGCCTCAATCACAGCCCGAATCAGCGATTCATGAAGATGCATTTTTAAAAAATAAAAAACAGACCGCCGTTTAACGCCGTTCCATTAAATTGCCCATCAGAAAACAAGTGTAAGTGGTTTTTTATGGATAACTCCACAAACGCCCCCGCTCCTAACGTTTCTTGATAAAACCGCAAACCTGTTACCAATTGATAATGAAATGCCAATTCACTATCGCCTTTTAATTGATGAAAAAATACCCCCAAGCCCGCGCCCAATCCGAAGTATGCCGGAAATCCACTCTCAAACATGGGAAATGTGAATAAGGGTAAAATCACTAACTGCCTTGGTATCTCACCATTAACTACATACTCTAAAAACTCAACCCGTAACGACCGGTCCATTCCCTTCCACTGATCCAACAAATAGGTAACACCATAATTAGCCCTACCCTGCTGATCGCCCTGGGTGCTTCCCCAAAGATAAGATCGAGATGCGATATAACTTCCCAAATGCACCGTTAACCACCTTGAATTACCGGCTTTTGATTGAAAATCCTCTTCTTCATTGGGGGACTGACTTGAAAAATACCGAGCCACTCTTCTACCCACCACTGGTTGAGACGCTTCAAGATAACCTGTAGCTCCCAAAATTAACGGTAGCATTAATATATTGGTAACAACCACTATGTAATTCTTCAAGGAAACCTCGAGCAATGAAATTAGATTACTAAAATATTATGCATATTCTTTCAAATCTGCAACCCACCGTCAATTAATTGCAAAGGTAAAAACGAAAATCAGATGGCCTCATAATTTGGAAAAAGCTAAATGCGTCATTTGTTGATTCTGTTGCCCGTCAGCTCAAGCCTAAAAACATGCGAAGATTAAAAGGGCGTAAAACAGGATAGAAAGGAACTCCATGGTTACGTTTAATGACTTAGGACCGAGCCATTACAAAGAATCGCCATCGGCACAAGAAATCATCTCATCTGCGTTCAAACTTATGATGGAACATTTCCCTTGGGTTCTAGCAACAGGGCTGCTTTACTTAGTAATTTCGTTCGTTTTGGGATACCTTGGTATTTTGAACGCGATCCTAACAACTCCGGTATCCATGGGATTTATCCGTCTTACTCGTGACATCGTTAAAAATAATGAGTTTAATAGCTCTTCTTTATTTTGGTTCTTTTTAGACTTCAAACGTTTCTTTCGTAGTGTGGGACTGGGAATAGTCCTACCCGTTTTGTTTTTAATTGGCTTGATATTTTTCGTGATACCAGGAGTTATTGTTTTTCTCGATTACTTCTGGAGCGTGCCTTTTATGGCCCTTGATGATTCTTTATCAATCGGAGCTTCCCTTAAAAAATCAAAGCAGTTGACCCAAAGCATAGGACGTTGGTTTACTGTCAAATATTTAATGATGTTTGTTCTGGTAGCATCGCTAGGAGTTATTTTAACATTAGGACTTGGCCTATTAATTGTCATACCCTTCAGTTTTTTAACTATTTTGAAAGTCATGGAAACCTTTGAAGGGAAATCAACAAATCCTAGTTTAATTTCTATACGAGGTTAGTTGATTCCAATGATCAAGGATTTGTTACTTACGGTTGTTGGTTTTGCGGGACTCATTTGGGGAGCCGAATGGTTAGTGCGAGGCGCAGCGAAACTCGCTCTAAAAGCGGGTCTCAGTCAATTAGTGGTTGGACTCACCATTGTCGCCGCAGGAACGAGTGCTCCGGAACTTGCTGCATCCTTGCGAGCTGCCTGGGTCGGTTCAGAGGATTTGGCTATCGGTAACGTCGTAGGGAGTAACATCTTCAATATTCTTGGCGTACTCGGTGTATCTGCTCTGGTTCGCAGCTTAAGCATTTCAACCCAAGTTTTGAGGCAAGAAATTCCAATTATGTTGGGCACCAGCGTGCTTTTTATTTACTTTCTTATGGATTTAACCATCCAGTGGCGAGAGTCTTGGGTGCTTGCCCTACTGATGATTAGTTACTTTTATTATCTGATTTATCAAAGTCGATCAAAATCATCAGCTTCCAACAAAGATATTGATGATTCTGAAGCTGAACTATTGGATGAAATCAAACTGACTAGTCGTTGGGATTCTCATTGGAGCATTCAATTACTCTTAGTCATAGCAGGCTCTACAATTTTGAGCTTTGGGGCTGATTTTTTAATAAAGGGGGCAACAGGTTTGGCTCTTAAGCTGGATATTAATGAGCGCATTGTAGGTCTCACCTTAATTGCCGTAGGAACTTCCCTCCCTGAATTAACTGCCTCGATTATTGCTGCCGCCCGTGATCACAAAGATATTGCTTTGGGTAACGTTATTGGAAGTAACACTTTCAATATTCTAGGATGTGTGGGACTTTCAGGGGTGGTCTCGGGTGGGGATCTTCCAATAACTCCAGATATTTTTCACGTTGATGTGTGGATTATGCTAGCTGCATCATTTTCTTTGCTACCCTTAGTAATCCCGCAACTCAATTTGTCGCGCCGAGAAGGTATCTTTTTTATTCTAAGTTACGCTGTTTATTCGGTATTTTTATTTTTACAGGGAGTAGAAAGTTCACTTCTTCCAACCTTCCAAAAAACATTGACAAACTATGTAATACCCATTGTGATTGTGGCACTAACAGTGCGGTTCACTGAATTGCGCTTTTTAAAAAAAAGCAAGGGGGGGTAATATGAATTGTTTGAATCGTTTATTATGGACTCTAGCGATTCTAACATTAGCGGGGTGTCGCACAAGCTTTCAAGGATCACTAAAACTTTTTACAGCTTTACCTATCCAACACGAAGTACAAGAGCCTTGGTCCGAAGAAGGTCAATCTCACTGGGTTACCAGCTCAGTAAATCCAGGAGACTACGAATTTAAAATAAATATTTATAATGCCCGGCACTTTGAGCTGATTCTGAATCCCAAGAGCTGGCGTCGACAAATATTTAACATTGTTTCAAGCGAAGATGTAAATTTACCGGAATCCGGTCCATTCTACATCCCCGGAAGGCAAATTCAGCAAACCTTTAACATTAGTGGACATGTTACCAAAACCATTAAGGACGGACCTTTGCGCCATGAGCTACAAAGCTGTATGTACCAAGATTTGGTAACTGTATGTGGACCAAAGGGTTGTGAACACCAATGGGTTTGGAAATCTGGGTATCAACCGGTGCAATTTAACTATCGTTTTACCCACATTAAACTGGTAACAAAATTTGTGGGTGACCACAAAGAGGAGCCCCTTTTAGGACAGGCTGATACCCAGGCAGAGTTAGTGTCCAAGGTCATTCATTATATGGGTGAATGTCGTTAAGTTCATGATCCCGTTGCCTTTTTAATTAAGGCTAGTTTTTGATTCAACTCGGAAATTATTTTCTTAAGGTGTTCATTTTCCTGTTCAAGAACCGATAATCTCATTTTTAATTCCCGATTCTCCTTTTCATAATCACCGCGTTCATCCGCCGCGCCCGTTTTACCCAGTGATGGGGTGGAAGAGTTGGTAACAGAGGAACGGGAAGATGCGTTCGTCTTTAATTTTTGCGACAAGGTAGCTAAGGTTAGTTGATCTTCAATATCATTGGGAATACGCAGATCTTCTGGGATTAAATTTTGCGGAATAGAACCATTGTGTAAAGTCTGACGAACAGACTGAAAAATGCGAATTTGACAGGAAATAATATCTCCCGGCCGAGGATCATGGATATCCCGAAAGGCATTTTCAATTTTTTTCTTTAAAACTGGGGATAACTTCTGAAAAACCTGCTGCCGCACCTCTTCTGGCTCCTTCCAATAAGCTACTGCTAAAACATTGGCAGGCAGTACTTCCAAGGCTTCTGAAATGACACGTTCAGGCAACCGAGAAACTTTTTCCAACGTTAACCTTTTTTTAAGAATCATTGCTACCCAAGGTTCCCCCTCCTGCTGAATCAACTGTAAAAATCGCTCCGCCTTTGCAGGTTCGGATGACTCAACAAGGCTCAAAAGTTGCAAGAAGCCACCCTTTTTCTTGTAGCGCTCTAATGAACTCACTGTCCCCCTCCTTCACACTCCCAAACATTCATGGCTGGATAAATCCGACGATCCACTATTCGGCATTTTTTAAAAAAAAATGCATCGGGGTCTAACCGTTGATCCTGCTGCTTCACCGATAGGCCTTGGAAAAAACCGTCAGATCCGTAGGCAGCCGCTCTTGGTCTAGCCATTGATTGACGATAGACAAGTTCTTCTTCAGGGGATGTCCCAGCACATCCCAGGAGGAAGAGTAATGGTAAGCACTTGTGCATACCATTAAGATACTACATAGCTAGACAAATCGATTTAAGAATTTAAAAATTAGGCCAAATGTCGAGTTAGGTGTGTCGGTTGAATTGTTTAACTAGCGAATGAGTGGGGGGTCCTATGAACAAACCACAAGGTTCTTTTCCCATGACAGGTAATCAAACATTTTCTTTTGCAAAATACAAAGGTCGTTATCTTCTGCTCTACTTTTATCCTAAAGACAATACCCCTGGATGTACTTTAGAAGGAAGGGAGTTTAGTGAATTAAAGCCTGAATTTGATCGACTGAACACCGTAGTCTTTGGGGTTTCAAAAGATTCAATAGAAAGTCACGAAAAATTTAAAGAAAAACAATGTTACCAAATTGATCTTATTAGCGACGCTTCAGGACGGCTCTGTCAATATTTTGATGTCATCAAAGAAAAAAATCTCTACGGGAAAAAAAGCCTGGGAATTGAAAGAAGCACCTTCCTCTTAGATCCTCAAGGTAAAGTAATAAAAGAATGGCGTAAGGTGAAAGCAGAAGGTCATGCTGCCGAGGTTCTTCAGTGGATAAAACAAAACATTGTTTCCTAATAATAACATTATATCACCTGAGTGTGGTGCTTTTTCTTTTTCCATGGAAATTAGAGGCTGCCAAAAAAATCAAACCGGTAATGGGAACGATAATTACCCCGGAAACCGCAGTGTATGAAGAACCCAGCTTCGACTCTATTGTTATTGAAAGTGTCCAAGAAAAAACCAAGGTATTCGTGTGGCCCAAGCTATTAAATCACGCCTTTTTTAGGATTAAATTACCCAATGGAGTGATTGGCTATGTTACTGATTTAGATATTGATTTCCCAGGAAAGCCCCCCATACCCAAAGGTCCATTTGCCAAGAACCCGGTGAATAACAATCCGTTGGACCCTCTCGAAGTTACTAATCCATCAAACGCTGATCAATTCGGTATGAACAACTCCTCTCAGGAAAGTGAAACATATGAATATTCTCAATTAGTTGGGCTTCGTTACTTTCTTATTCCATACAAAGAAAAAACAATGCAAAAAGAAAGACGATCTGATTTAACCGCAGTCGCCCTTAACTTTCGCGGAGAGAATTGGATAGATTGGGCAGGATTTGTTGATATGGGGCTTCTTTTTAGCTTAGGTTACCCTCGACATTATCGAGAGATTTTGGGATTTGAGCCAAGAGGGGGACTCTTATTTTGGGGTTACTTTTTAATTAGTACCAGTTCTAGCATCAGCAAAAAGAGTCAGTTTAATTACGGGTTTGGTCCATTTCTTAAATTCCAACAACTCTACATTGAGTCAAAAACCACAAACAACTTACCCAAGTTTTATGAAGCAACCGATGTGAAGGGCGGGGGAACTGCCCTTTTCGGCATCAGTTATCGTTGGCGCCGTTTATCCTTTCGCTTTGATTGGCAGTATTTTTGGGAGGTTACTCAATACTCAACTCTTTCCGGTGGAATCGAATTGGCTTTAGATTAGGTTAGTATTTTTTATATTTCCGAGGTGTGAATGGGAATTATAAGAGAGTTACCAGAAACTTTGATCAGCCAAATTGCTGCTGGTGAAATTGTGGAGCGCCCGAGTCATCTGGTTAAAGAATTATGTGAAAATGCCATCGACGCTTCTGCTCAAAACATATTAATAGAGGTATCATCTGATGCTCGCTCATTAATCCGCGTTACTGATGACGGATTTGGTATCATGCCTGATGATTTACCTATGGCCCTCAAGCGTCATGCCACAAGCAAAATTCATGATGTCTCAGATTTATGGCGTATTCAAACTTATGGGTTTCGAGGGGAAGCTTTAGCTGCCATCGGTAGCGTTTGTCGTCTCACCCTCACTTCACAACATTACCAATCAACATCTGCCTATCGAATTCAATGTGACTTTGGTTTGTTGGGGCAACCTGTGGAAGTGAGTCACCCTCAAGGAACTACGGTAGAGGTTCGAGACTTATTTGAAAACATGCCAGCTCGCTTGAAATTTTTGAAATCACCTGCCTATGAAATCTCCCAAATCCGTCAGATTATCCGCGCTTTGGCTCTAAGTTACCCTAATATCCGTTGGCGATTAAAGGTAAATGGCAAATTAGATCTTTTATTTTCTGATACCTCTTTAGAAAAAAGGGCTTCCTCTATCCTAGAAACACCAACC
>JANWYU010000228.1 GCA_025055135.1 Pseudobdellovibrionaceae bacterium
AAGCCAATGGGTTAGGGGGTCTAGGGATGGCTCCCTGGTTTGATGTTCATATTGGGTGAAAAAAACGAGGAAAAATATGGGTAACACTTTAACCAAACCATATTTTTTAAAAAACAAGGTGGTTGTGTAAAAGGTGGCAAGTCCTATGATATAGTTGGGAGCCTTTGCCGCCCATTCCGAATCAGGCAGAAATTTGAAAAAAGGGTAGGAAAAATAAAAAAATAAATAGGGATGATCAATATAGGGGATCGACGTTACCCGTTCAATAATCCAACTAGGACTTGAGGCAAATTGTCTTGCGAGCCATGCGTAAAGAGCCCCATCTCCGTGCATTGGGCTAAAATAGATTTGGTGAACCAAAATCAAAAATCCAAAAAGGAATGTCAAATAAAACAAAGAATTGTTTTGCTTTTGAGTGTATGGTGATTGATCCATTCTAACAGGGATCTATGATCTTTAAGGGGGCTCCAACAGTCAAGCACCCAAATGCTAAAGGTCTTATTAATTTCAAGCGAGGGTAATTGAGTGGCTACTCATCACTTAATTTTTGGACAAAACCATATTGAATGATTTTGTTAGCAATCATTTCATTTTTGGCAGCCTCTGCTTCTTTAACTGAGGCATAAAGTCCTATGTTTACCCGATACCAGGTTTTACTCTCTGATGGATTGCGTTTGTCGGGAATATTGGCTTTTACGGAAAAGGCGGAAACATTTTTTTTGGTTAGAGTGGTAACTAATTTTTGAGCCTCTTCGGCACTAGGGAATGCAGCCACCTGTACTGTATATTTCACAGGAAAATTTTTCTTTATGCTTTCTGCCTGACGCTCCCATTTGGAATCATCTTGGGTTTCGATCTTTTTGGTTGGGGTAGTGGTATCGCTTGGGTTAGGAGATTCTTTCGAGGCACTTGCATTACTAGGATCTTTTGGCGAGGTTGGTGGGGTGTTCTTTTCATGGGCTGGAGCTCTGGGGGAGTCCTCTCCCTCTTGCTTCAGTTCCTGGATGGGCTCTCCGGTTGCCTGTTCGAAATTTTTCGCCAACGTTTCAATTTCCTCGGGCGTTAAAATTTCACTTTCTTGTAATGATTCGTTAAAGTCTTCTGAAGAGGAAAAGCCAGTTGACTGATCCGTTTGTTGTGCGACTTGTTGCTTTGTTTCACCTGGAACATTCATAAGTTGTGCTTGCTTGTGTTGGTGATCACTAAAGCGTTTTCCAACGTACGCTCCAAAGGCAAAACTCAACAGACAAGAAAAGAAAAAGGCCACAACCTTGACCACTACGTCAATTTTTTGATCCCCCGAACTTTGTTGATTTTTTCCTGAATTTTCTTTGTTGGACATAAGTTCCTCTATTTTTTTATTGTTCAAAAGTCTTATTCTATTATGATAGTGTTTTTATGGAATGGCGATCAAATAAGATTTTAGAAGATATGGTGGAGGCTGCGACCTTAGGCCAGAGCCTGTTACAATCCTTTTTTGGGTGCATCAAACAGGTTGAGAAGAAAGAAAAGGCTGGGTGGGTCACTGAGGCCGATCGACACATCGAAGAAGAGATTAAACGTTTTCTGAGGCAAAAGGGTTATTCCTTTAGCCTACTTGGGGAAGAGTCATTCCAGGCCCATCATTTAAGTTGGTTCGAGGGAGATGATCCGTTTTGGATTTTGGATCCCATCGATGGTACTACCAATTTTATCCACCAATTTCCGGTGGTTGCCATTAGTTTAGCGCTATTTCACAAGGGTGTTGTTGAGTGTGCTGTGGTTTGCGCACCCCTTATGGGGCAAAACGGAGAAGTATACACTGCCGTTCGCGGTGGAGGGGCTTTTGTGAACGGAGAAAGAATGAAAGTATCAAATACCCAGAGCACATCATTAGCTTTTTTAGCCACGGGTTTTTTTAATGAAGATGAGAATCAATTAGACCATCAATTAAAGATTTTTTCTTCTTTGGTGCGTGAGGCCCGTGGAATCCGTAGGGCAGGATCGGCCGCCTACGATTTGGCTCTTGTGGCGCGGGGAGTTTTTGATGGATTTTGGGAAAGTGGTTTAAAACCGTGGGATACTGCTGCTGGGGTTTTGTTGGTTCGTGAGGCTGGTGGGGTCGTGGTAACATATCATGGAAAAGAGTATCATCCCACAGATCTCTCTCTAGTGGCAGGGAATCCGGTCCTAGTGAGGGAGTTGAGTCACAAAATCCAAAACATTCTTTCTATTTAATGTTAATGATAGATAATTATCGACCTGAGTCCAGTAGGCAATGGAGAGCTAATCACGATATACTTACTATTGGTAGCGAGGGGCGTTTATGGCAACTGAGAATGCTACGACTGCGGAAAACAAAAATGATTCGGGCAAAAAAGATAAATTGAATTGGTTGGTGTTGGGATTGGTCGTGCTAAATACCATTGCTGTAGCAATGATTGCCTTCATGGTAGCTAAAAATCGTGAGCAAGAGAGTAAATCCTCTGACAATATAGATGCAGTAGTGAGGGGTGAGTTACAAACACAAAAAGAAGAAGCGGCTCAAAAACAGAAAAATGAGAGGGTTTTTTATCAGCTCAAAGATTTTGTAGTAAACCTCTCTGGTAGCCGGGGGCGACGGATTATTAAGGCATCAATCGAATTAGAGTTACCCAATCAAAACTCAAAAAACGAAGTTGAGTCATTAGAGGCTCAAATAAGGGATCAAATTATTCTTATTTTGTCGAGTAAAAATTATGAGGAGATTGCTTCAAAAGAGGGGAAAGAAGCACTTCGTAATGAGATAAAGTTGGCTCTTAATCCTTCGTTAAGTGATGGAAACAAAATTTTAAATATTTATTTTACTGAATTTATTTATAATTAAGCTTAGTTGATATTTGCAGGTTCATTATCTAGGACGGAGAGAATGATCTTAAGCAGGGAGGCGAGTTACCATGAGCGGTTTATCTCAAAGTGAAGTTGATGCTTTGCTAGCCGCAGTTTCGGATGGTGAAGTAGGGGAAAACAGCGCAGGAAGTCAGCAAGATACCGCCACGGTAACAGCTGCTAATAGTCAGAATCAAAAAAACATTCAGAGTTATGATTTAACAAGTCGTGATCGTGTTGTTCGTGGAAGATTCCCTCAATTGGACGTTATTAACGAGAAGTTCATGAGGTCATTTCGTGTTTCCCTGTCAGCAGCAGTTCGTAAAATTGCCTCCATTTCCATTGCTAGTACTGATTTTTTGAAATTTGGTGAGTTCGTAAATACGTTGCCGTTACCGACATGCATGAGTGTTTTAAAATTTCAAAATCTAAGAGGTAGCGGTCTTTTTGTTATTGAGAGCAAATTGGCATATGCGTTGGTTGATTCATTTTTTGGCGGAACTATTAATCGTTCCTACATGAGAATCGAAGGAAAAGATTTTACAGCCATTGAGCTGAATATCATAAAAAAGGTAGTGGATTTAGCAATTGCTGATTTGGAGATTGCCTGGGAATCGGTAGAAAAGATCGGGGCATCTTTTGTAAGAACAGAAGTCAATCCTCAATTTGTGGGAATTGTTCCTCCGACAGACATTGTTATTGCTACCACTTTCGATGTGGATATTGAGCTCACTAGTGGAACGATGACTTTGGTTTTACCATATTCCACTATAGAACCCATTAAGCAAAAACTAATGAGTGGATTTCAGGTAGAAAGTGACCAATCAGACCAACGACTATGGTCTCGAATTATTCAAGAACAGTTGCTAGAAGCCAAAGTGGACTTAAAGGTGGACTTGGGGGAAACCACCTTGGCCCTAGGTGATGTAATGAAATTAAAAGTGGGGGACGTCATTCCCTTGACTCAAGACGCCACTGATGAGCTTGTTGTTCAGGTAGAGGAAGTTCCGTTTTTTAAATGTTACTTTGGAACATATCATGGCTCTATAGCTGCAAAAGTTACCAGATTTTTTAATGAAAAGTGAGGTGTTATATGGCAGAGCAGGCGCAAAAAATTGATGAGCAACCAGAATCTTCTAATTCGCCAACATCGGAAGACAAATCAGATAAAATATCTTATGTCGATCCCAATTTAAAAATGATACTTGACATTCCATTACGAGTTACCGTGGAACTAGGACGGACCAAGATGTCAGTACGTGAGTTGTTAAATTTAGGTCAAGGAGCGGTTATTGAACTGAACAAGGTAGCAGGGGAGGCTTTGGAGGTGTTCGTTAATGACAAGCTAATTGCTAGAGGGGAAGCGGTGGTTGTAAATGAGAAATTTGGCGTTCGATTAACTGATATTATATCAACTAAGGAAAGGGTTGAGCAGTTAAAATGATTAAAATGTCAAACTTAATTTTATTTTTATTAACAGGAGTTTGGTGGGTAACGGTTTGGTCAAATCCAGAGGCCGAATCTAAAATGCCGTTTCCACAGTCTGTTCAGGACTCTCAAATCAGTCAAAATTTTTTATTATCTTATGATAGAATCGTATACACGATACTATTCTTCTTAGGAATACTGTTAATAGCCTTTTTTATAATGAGAAAAGCAAAACAAGTCTTGCCGAATAAGAAAAGTCCTTTCGTCATTAAGGTATTGAACAATTACCCACTGGGTCACAAAAAATACCTTTCTGTAGTGCAAGTCGCTGGGGAAACATTGCTTTTGGGTGTTACCGATCACAATATTAATTTAATTAAGGATTTAACGGTTCTTGATGAAGAAATCCAATCACTAAGCGAAAATGAAGCAAAAAGAAGCAGTGGTAATAGTGATAACGTTGGTACAGATGTTGTTAAAAAGAAATTTGCGCAATTAATAGTGGAAAAATCCTCTGATAAACACAACTATCGAGCGTTAGAAAATGCAACTGAGGAAGAGTTTTCGATTAAAGAAATTGCGGATTTGGTTAAAGACAAAGTTAGATCAATGAGGGAGTTGGGTTAAAAGTCATTATGTTTGGGAAATTTACAGATCGTTCGCCTTTGTTGAAGATATTTTTTAATATTAGACCAAAAAGGGTGCTAAGTTATATAGTATTTTTGGCGATTTTTTGTGGCGTTTCTCCTTTGTTGGCTCAAATTGCGTTACCTAATGTAAATGTTGGTTTTAAAACAGTTAATGATCCTAATGAGTTAGTTGCATCTATAAAAATCATTCTAGTTTTAACTGTTTTAACTTTGGCTCCTGCTATTCTTATCATGATGACTAGCTTTACTAGAATTATCGTTGTTTTTGGTTTTTTACGTCAGGCAATTGGTGTGCAACAAATGCCACCTAACCAGCTTTTAGTAGGATTGGCTTTATTTTTGACCGTTTTCATTATGAAGCCCACTTTTGAGCAAATTCATGAAGGGGCGATTGCTCCTTTTTTGAAGGGTCAGATTAATCAGGAGAAGGCTCTGGAGCACGCTCTCAGTCCACTACGCAAATTCATGTTTGCTCAAACGCGTAGTGAGGATCTTACTTTGTTCGTAAAGCTTTCTCAGCGCGGTTCAGAAAAGGTTGTGTTACCGCAAAATTTATCAGAAGTTTCTACCTTTGTTTTAGTTCCTGCTTTTATTATCAGCGAGCTAAAGACAGCCTTTCAGATTGGTTTTTTACTTTTTTTGCCATTCCTTATCATCGATATCGTAGTATCAAGTGTCTTGATGTCAATGGGAATGATGATGTTACCACCCATTATTATTTCTCTTCCTTTAAAGATTATGCTTTTTGTTTTGGTTGATGGTTGGGGACTGGTGGTTGGATCGATGGTCAAAAGTTTTGGGGTATAGTGTATGAGTGAAGATGTGGTGATGAGACTGGCTGTAGAATCATTGATAACTATTGCAAAATTATCAGGGCCGATTCTTGTTACTACTTTAGTAGTTGGTTTTTCGGTAAGTATTTTTCAAGCCCTAACCCAAATTAATGAGGCCACTTTAAGTTTTATTCCCAAAATTATTGTGGTGGGAATCTTGATAGCTTTGATAGGTCCATGGATGCTTCAAAACTTAATTAATTTTACAAATCATTTATTTGAAAGCATTCCTGAGTTGGTTAGGTTATCGCAGTGATAAGCGAAAACTCATTATATCTGATGGCTTTAATCTTTTTAAGGAACGTTGGTTTTGTTTTCGCCGCTGTGTTTTGGGGGACTCACCTATTTACCACGCAGATTAAAATATTGCTAGCGATTTTACTGACCGGTGTGGTGTTTTTAACTTCTCATGATAAGTGGGAAATTGATTTTAGCTCGTCACCATTGTTGGTTATGTTTGCAGTATTGCAATTAGTTTTGGGACTTTTTTTGGGTTTTGTTACTCGCCTGATTGCTTTTGTTGTTGGTATTATTGGTGAATTGGTTGGGGTAAGTGCTGGATCGTCTGCAAATCAAATCTTCAATCCTGCCCTTGGCGAGACGACCAATGTATTTGATCATTTCTATTTTGTAATTGTGGGATTGATTTTCTTTTTATTGAATGGCCACCACCTATTTATTAATGGTCTTGTGATTAGCTTTGATTTGTTTCCTCCTCATAGGTTGGATTTTTCATTTGTTACTTTGGGATTTTTGATAAGTAGTCTTAAGTTCGTTTTACAATCTGGCCTGCAGTTGGCATTGCCTGTGGTTTTATCTGTGTTTGTGGTGAATGTTATGATGGGGGCATTGGCTAGAGTTTTGCCTCAGTTGAATGTCTTTTTAACAAGTCTACAGGTTACTTTTTTGACAACCATTTTGGTCATGATTGCCACCTTACCCTTCCTTTTTGATGGTATTCGCGATTTTATTTCCATTGGTTTGCAAAGTTTTATGAATTTGGTGCGGAGTTTTTAATGGCGGAATTCGATGATTCGGGTGAGCGGACGGAAGAGGCTACCGATACACGAAGGGAAGAATTTCGCAAGCGGGGAGAAGTAGCTCAAACTAGAGAGTTGGCTTCGTCCTTGTTTCTGGCGGGCATTGGTACTATTGTTTTCTTTTTATCCGGATATTTTTTTTTCCATGTTGAGGGATTATTTCATTTTATTTTCGATGTTGCTTTTACTAAATTGGATCTCGATACTCATCGTTTCAGTGATGTTACTAAATTTGTATCGGCAAAGGCGCTTGCCATTGCATTTCCTTTTATTTTATTTAGTATTTTTATTTCCATATCAAGCCATGTAGTTCAGATTGGATTTCTGCAAGTTGAAAAGGCCTTTGATATCAATTGGGATCGTATTAATCCTTGGACCGGTGTTCAGCGTATTTTTTCGTTGCGCTCATTGGTAGAGGGACTCAAATCAATTGTTAAGCTTGTTGTTATTATTGGTGTTACCTACCTAGTAATAAAAAACGACATTCACATGGTGGCAAGGGTTGCAGATTGGGAATTTCATCAATCGGTGTACTATGGTGGACGATTGATATTAAAGATTTTGGCTTCTCTCGGTTTGATTATTCTTGTCTTAGCTGGACTGGATTACCTATTTCAGCGCTGGAGTCTTGAAAAGCGTATGATGATGACCAAGAAGGAATTAAAAGATGAGCTTAAAAATAAAGAAATTGACCCTTTGTTGAAGTCTCGTTTGCGACGAATGCAAAAGGAAGTTGCTCAAAGGAGAATGATGCAAAAAGTACCACAAGCTGATGTGGTGATCACTAATCCCACACATATTGCGGTAGCCCTTCAATATACACCAGAAATGCCTGCGCCTAAGTTAATTGCAAAAGGTGCTGATCGTATCGCCGAAAAGATTCGGGAGATAGCAAAGGAACATGGCATACCAATAATAGAGAATAAGCCTTTAGCCCGGATTATTTTTAAAACTATGAAATTAGACCAGTTTATTCCTCGGGAGCTTTATGTAGCAGTGGCAGAGGTGCTATCCTACGTTTATAGACTGAAAAAAAAGAGGAAAGGAACCATTTAACGGATGGATGCCGTCTATCATTTTCTCAAGCGCTTTGAAAACGTGGCTAAAAACTCTGATTTGCTGATTGCGCTTGGATTGATGGTCATCATGACCGTGATGATTATCCCACTTCCTGCCTTTATTCTTGATTTGGCCCTTACTTTTTCTCTTGCCTCTGCCATTTTGGTGTTACTGGTTTCTTTATACATTAATCGACCCTTGGAGTTTAGTGTATTTCCATCGTTACTTTTAATTACTACTTTATTTCGGCTATCACTTAACGTGGCAACTACTCGAGCAATTTTGAGCCGGGGGCATGAAGGACCTTCTGCGGCGGGGGAGGTAATAAAATCTTTTGGTGACTTCGTCGTCGGAAATAATTACGTAATTGGCTTTATTGTTTTTATCATTCTAGTAGTCATCAATTTTATCGTCATTACTAAGGGTGCCGGACGAGTCGCCGAAGTTGCTGCGCGATTTACGTTAGATGCCATGCCTGGAAAGCAAATGTCGATTGATGCTGATCTTAATGCTGGAATTATCAATGAGGAAGAGGCACGCCGGCGTCGTAAGGAAATTGAGCGCGAAGCAGATTTTTACGGGGCTATGGATGGTGCAAGTAAATTTACCAGGGGCGATGCCGTAGCTGGCATTATCATTACCATAATTAACATTGTTGGTGGGTTGTTAA
>JANWYU010000006.1 GCA_025055135.1 Pseudobdellovibrionaceae bacterium
TTTTCCCCTGGTGAAGACACATGAACCATTGCCCGCCCATAGTTGGACCAACGAGGCTTTGTATCAGAAGCATTGGAAGCTGCTACCGATATCGTGTTACTTAAATTGGCATTGGCAGGATAGACATCAGTAACATCATTATTTTTTCCATCATTAGCCGCCGCAACAACAAATACAATGCCTGCTTTCTCGGCCCTTTCAACAGCTTCAATCAAGGGCCTTGCCACAGCTCGAGAAACTCGAGCCCCCCAAGAGGCACTGATCACATCTACCTTTTTTTCAATTGCGTAATCTATTGCCCGAATACCGTCCATTAGGTCTCCTGAACCGTCCTTATTTAAAAAACGTAGCGGCATCATGGATACTTCAGGAGATAAACCCAGCATTCCATTTTCAACTAATCCCGTTGACCCCACAATTCCAGCACAATGAGTCCCATGCCCCGGATTCTGAGCACTGGTCTCATCCATCGGATCATTATCTTTTCCCGCAAAATCATAGCCCGCAACCATGTTGGGAGCCAAATCGGGATGGCGATAATCTACCCCGGTATCAATGACCGCAACCACGATTTTCCGACTTCCTCTGTTACCGGCCTTTTGCCAGGCTTCCTCAGCACGAACTTTTTTTAGGGCGTATTGTTCCCTAAGAAGTTGTTGAATCTCATCATATTCCACGATTGGGGCAAAAGCGTACAATTTGAAATTCGGAACCACATATTCCACCTGTGGATCGGATATCAAACTCACCATAGTTCTTGCTAATTGATGATCCGCCACACTAATTTTCATGAGCTGCCCTGGCTCATGATAATCCAGAATGTGATAGACGTGCGGTTGCTGCTGCAGCACCGAGATAGCATTGGACGATCGAAACTTTACAATATACTCCCTGGAAACAGCATCCTGACCGATCAGTAACAAAAGAAACAAAAGAAAAGTAGCAATGCGCGACATACCCCCCCCCTTCCTTGGTTAACGAACACGCATTAAGTGTCCTTTATGAAGAGCTTAACAAAAAATTAACCACCCCCAACAAAAAAATGATTGACGGAAATTGTCAAAAATTTGTTTCATTGCACGCATAAGTTTTTTTGTTCGATTCTGAGCGCAGTCACTGTCCATCTAGTTTACGTTACCAATTCCATGTTTTTTCGCTTGGTAACGGAAAGGTGATCATAATCACATCTTGGACATCGTGTGAGCCCGGGCAACGGTGGAGATATAAACAATTAAATGGATTCGTTCAATCTTAGTTAAAATAAAAAAACCATCCATGATATATCTTAAATATATCAGAGGGATGGCCAAAACTTGATTTATTGTTTTCAGTGTATCGGATTTGGATAGCTAACGTTATTTACCATACTTCAAAACCAATAGTTGTCAACTTGTCAAAGGTTTTAGCCATTAAAAAAGGTTTCAAAATTCAGCAACATAAAAATATTTTTGAAGTTTGAGGAAGGGAGAGCATGGAGATGGATACAATAAACAAAGTGATCGGGATCGACCTTGGTGCCAAATACACCGGAGTCTTTGATATCACATGGCAAAATAAAGACGACAATTCAGTGTCTCATGCATACGTGATTTCAGCTGAGGAACATCTAAAGAAATGGTCGCAACTCAATCGAAGAGTCCGGAGACATCAAAGAAGATCTATTAAACGCCGAAAACTTGCTAATCGACTGCTTAAATTGATAGCTGAAAAACATTATAACTTAGACCTCACATTCAAAGTATCAGAACATCAAACGTTGGAGCAATTACTGCGGGGTCTTTTAAAAAGAAGAGGGTTTACATTTCTTTGTGAGGAAATTGATCACGAGTTGTTTGACTCTTTGCCGTTTGATGTAAGAAATGCTTTCCCAGATCCACTGAAAGAAATATTTTGTCCCTCAACTGGCAGTGTGGGAGTATCCGTTGCTCGTTTTCTTTCTGATGACAATAAAGTAACACATTTTTTTGATCCACTATTCCTTAAACAAAGTAAAAAAATGCTCAAACACAGCATAGAGTTTGCGGAACTGACTAAAAAAGTAACGGATGCATTAAATATTACCGAACAAAATGAAAAAATAGAATTGGAATCTAATATTTTAAACTACCTCTGGCATTTTTTGAGTTACTTAAGGAAGCTAAAGCTGAAAAAGAACATAGGCAACGCCATCGGAAGCAATACTTTGAAGAAATAAAAAAAGACTTTTTTGCTAACGAAGTGTTACTTGGTTTCCTTGCCGAAAGGGGGGTAGATCCACATAAATTCATCAACTTGGTTTGTCATATCTCAAATCTTCAACTTCGGGTACTGCGGAAGTATTTTGCCTGTGAGCGATTCAAAAAAAATGATGAATTGGATTGGCCAAGACTTGAGAAGATAATTACTAGGTGGGTAGTGAGTTGGCACCCAAATGGCGATGAAGCAGTAAGAAAACAAAGAAGCCTATTTATAAAAGAGCTAAAAAAATCTGGATGCATTAAAGTCTTTGAGGAAATGGATCCTCGAATATCCATACCTCCTTTCGAGGATATGAATAATCGAAGACCCCCCAAATGTCAGGCTTTATTATTGAATCCAGAGGGTTTGAAAGAATTTCCTATAAATGATTGGGTAATAAAATTGGAGAAACACTTAATTGATCGTGGACTTAAGTGTATTGTTGATCGAGCTTCAGCGTTACCCAATATTTATCGAAGATTTCAGCTATATTTGGAAATGAATACACGTCTGATAGAGATTAATTTTCGACACATAAGTAAAAGAAAAAATAGAACGGATGAAGATATTAGAGATATCACAAATTTATTTTCATCCGATGCCAACAGATTTCTTAACTTTTTAAAAGAATTTTTCGATGAATTAGACGAAGCAAAAAGTGGTCTAATAAACAAAGATTTAAAAATAGTTAGGGTTTGCCTATGCAACCCTCCACAAAAGAAAAATATTGTTAAGACACAACTGCAACGAATTATGTTAGCAGGCATTAGCGTTGAAAATAGACCAAAGGTCAATGAGGTTATTGAATGGATAAAGAAAGAAGGTGTAATAAATGGTGAAAAAGTTACCAATCATTTAAAAAGTGTCTCCGAATGCGTAAAGAAACACGGCAACCTACTTAAAGAGAAAATTATTGAAGTTTATTCAAAAATTCAATTGAATCAGAAGTTAAATGACGATGAAAAACGCCTAAAGAACATTCTTGAAAAAGTAGAGGCGTTCACAATGGCTTTTGCTGAAAGATTTCAAGTCAATCAGACGGAAGTAAAAAGATTTAATAATATTTGGTCGCAGGCTCAAATTTACAATGTTGCCCTAGATAATCCTACAGGTTTTAGTAAAACATGTAAGGATTGTACACTTGATAATTTGATCCGTTCTGAAATGATAAAGATAACAGAATCAGAAGAAGCAGCCATGTTTCAGTTGTTAGGATTTGGAAGAAGGAGCTGTTATCCCGCCCTATCTAGTTAAAAACACAAGGTTTTTGTGTTTTTAAGGGGCGGGCAGCTTCGAATTGATAAAATTGGCAACAAACCCCCTATCTCCTGCGAAATTGTTGAATTTGTTGAATTTAGGGTTTCTGGGAAATTTTTTTCAGAATTGATCAATTTTGTATATTTGTATGCATATACTTTTTTCTTGTAGTTGCTTTTTTCTTGTAACTGAAGGACAAAATCTTTATCTTTTTTTATCAGGATAAAGCTATGCCTGTGCTGCTATGACTTGTTCTTTTGGAGTCTCCTTTCTTTCTAAGTCCTGATGTGTAACAAATTAAGAGACCAAGAAAGGTGTATCTTTGATACATTGAATCCTCTCATATCCACAACAAAAAAACATGAGCGCTTCTTGGTAGATCTGGGCAACAATATTGATATGTTACCAAAATAAGCGATATCGATTTTGCGATCAACCATGTCCCATCCCTTCGCCTGAAATCCTTAAAGAACAAACTTGAATTCTTTCCAAACCAATGTATTTTAGTTAGGTAGTTGTTTTTATATTTAAGAAGCCCTGCGTAGCAGTTACATGAAGAACAGGCCATAGGAAAGGGACAAAATGTCCTTCATTCAAGTGTTACTTCTTTCCCTAGTGGAAGGAGTTACTGAGTTTCTGCCCATCTCATCCACTGGGCATTTGATACTTTTTTCTGCCGCTCTTGGGTTACATGAGGATCTTTTCACACAGAATTTTAATATTATCATTCAGTTTGGAGCCATCCTAGCCGTTGTTGTTTTGTATTGGAAACAATTTTACCCAGTTCGATGGTGGTTCTACAAAAAAATTTTTATTTCCTTTGTTCCCACCGCTGTAATTGGTTTTATTTTTAAAAAGCAAATCGAATCTCTATTGGATGAAATTTGGGTGGTGTCTTTGTCACTTCTCATTGGAGGCATATTTCTCATATGGCTTGATAAGCGCTCGCAAAACCAATCTCATGAAACCATTTCTAGATTATCAGTAGGAAAGGCCCTTCTTATTGGTATGATCCAATCCCTCGCCATGGTTCCCGGCATATCCCGCTCTGGGGCTGCAATTATTGGAGGGCTTTTGTTAGGATTAAATCGGAAAGAAGCAACAGAATATTCTTTCTTTCTTGGGGTGCCTACCCTCATGGCCGCTGGCCTTTTTAAAGCCTACAAAGTGCTACCCACTATTAGTAGCGAACAAATGGGAACTCTTGCTGCTGGATTTGTTTTGAGCTTTATTTTTGCAGTAGGTAGCATTAAATTTCTTTTACATATACTTTCCCGCTATGGGCTTTATCATTTTGGTTGGTATCGTATTGTTTTAGGTCTTATATTGTTACTGGGAATAGGACTTGGATTTATACCCACCAATTAAAATAAAATTTATCGCGTAAGTAAATTTACCCTTTCAGCCTGATAGCGACGTTTTACCTTTTCGAAATTACTGAGTCCATTTTTTCCCGATATTTGCTGTTCCAAAGCAGCCATTGCCCGATCATTCCCATTTTTTAATCCATCCCGAGAGGAATCTTTCGAGTGTTTTCCATCAAAATAGGATCCAGACAAAGAACTTGGTGCACGATAACCTCCGCCCCATCCTCCACCTCCACCGCCTCCGCCCCCAACGTTACTCTGCAAAACACTTGCCTCTTGAGATGGATTTTCCTTTTTCTTATCATTGCCCGAAGAACCTGGACCCATTCCACTAGCTCCCAATCCGCCCCCCCCCGATCCCATAAAACCACCGGCTCCACCGCCCATAACTTGCGTGTTACCCGATCCCGCTCCTCCCAACCAATTGTCACTTAAACCGTCCTGGCGTGCAAGAGCCGCCGGCCTCTGGGAACCATCTGAACCATTTTCTAGCCCATTACGATCAGGAGAATTCATATGATTTTTCTCAGCCTTAGCACAACCTGCCGCCCTTGGATTATGAGCACAAATACACGTCGGGTGGTTAAAATACTGAGACTTGGTACAATCAACGCACCCTGGCCCATTGGGGTTTACCAAACAAGGATCATCTTTTTTATCGTTGGATGAGGTCTGATTCGCACATTCTTTTGATTTGGCCATGGATACGATCATTGCGGCAATCCCAGCTCCTGCTCCTACCAACTTGGTTTGATAGTTATTACAGTGCTTAACACTACTTTCGAGCGCCCCCTGGATGGGACTCAGAATGCTAAGATGGTGGTTACATAAGGGTGCCCCATTGGGACCTAAAACATTGGGGATCTCTTTTCTCAAACGTTCAATGGTCATATGGGCCGTGTTGCAACTTTGAGTACACATAATTTGAGTGCCTCCACACATACCCTGATAGGCTGATAACGCTCCTTTCAAGAGGTCATACCCCTGATTAGCCTTTCGACACTTCTCATTCATTCCGGTAACTACGCTCAACGCGGCCCCGATAATGGATAACTGCGGAATAACCGCTTGAATGGCAGGGGAAAGAGACTCTAAACAGAAGGTTGCAGAACGGTCTAACGATTGCTCACAGGATTCAATCGCTCTTTGGGTCTGATCGGTTAAATAATGAAGCTTGGCACATTTGGGATCATTTTTTATTGCTTCTAATTTGGTGCGATGCCCTTGTAATTCAAAGCGTAGGGTGTCCGATTTGGTCTTAATTGCGGAATCCTCCGGATTTAAGGTAATCGGCTCTGGGCTTAAAGAAGACACATCACTAGAAGCGGATACTGGTGCTTCGACAGGAACCTCTTCGCCAAAAGCAACATTAAAGTGAGTAACAAGAAATAGCCACCACACCGTTACTATCGTTACTAAAGAATAGATAAAAATTTTATGAGATTTCATTCCCCCTCCCAGCAAAAGATGTTTATAGAGGCTAACGCCCCTTTCAGATAGGCAAAAAATTTTAATTTTAATGTAACCTTTATCCTTATTCCTTATTATCTTCTGCTCAGTTCTCTTCTCTATAGATTATTCTAACTCGAATTATGAATCGGCAGGGTGGGGATTTTTATAATAGTTCAAATTGAGACATTCCTTACTAAAAGTTAGTCAACTTTTGAACTACCTGATCAATCGCTCCAAACAGGGAAACGTTACCCTCTGGCGCCAAAACCTCAATTCGCACCCGATCTCCCTGACGCAAATAAGGTGTTAATGGTTGCCCATGTAACAATTGTTCTTGTGTACGCTTTTCCACAATGCAACTAAATCCTTTATCGGGTTCTTCATTAGAAACAGTGCCGCTACCAATTAAAGTGCCAGCAACCAATGGACGAGTTTGAGCAGCATGGGCAATAATCTGAGCAAAAGAAAAGTGCATCCGGCCAGCATCTGCTTGGCCAAATCGTTCTCCGTTGAGAGTAACCCGCAAAGGCAGATGAAGTCGATGATCCCTCCAAAAAGGATGTAATTCATCCAACGTTACAGCAAACGGAGCTAAGGCACTTTGCGGCTTTGAAACAAAAAACCCAAAGCCCATCGCCAATTCCGATGGAATTAAATGGCGCAAAGAAATATCATTGATCAAAGTTACCAAACGTATCAAGTTACCAGCCTTCTCGGCGTTGCAGCCTAACGGGACATAATCGGTAAATACCCCAATTTCTCCCTCAAAATCAGTACCATCACTTTCATCACGCTGCGGAATAGGGTCTTGAGGACCTAAAAAGTGCCCACTTTCTCCCTGGTAAATGAGAGGCACAGACAAAAAATTAGGAGGCATTTCCGCCCCACGGGCCTTACGCACCAGTTTTATATGATGGAGAAATGCCGATCCGTCAGCGAATAACCACGTCCTCGGCATACAAGCCATCAAACAACACTGGCGCAAATCAAGAATGTGAACCTGAGAAATCTGACTGCGCCTCAATTGATCGTCAATTTCTTGCACATAGGGTAACGCTAAGGACCAGTTCTCTAACAAGGTCCTCAAATGCCTAACGGCCTCAAGATTTGGTAACAGCTTTTGAAGACTAACGGCTTGGAGGCGGTTTGGATGCACCAACAACAGCTCTCCATCGGGATGGCCATTGCGCGCCGATGCAAAAATCATAACCAATCAACCTTCATCCGAGAGAGTTCGTTGAATTTTCATTGATAAAAAACACACAAAACGATGCCTCAATCTTTAACCAGTCCTCAGTCAAAAGTAACAAAGAAATTAAATCCTACAGCCCGCGGTTGGGTAACGTGAGTTTTAATGGGCGTTCCAAGGCTTTGCTCAAAAAACACCTCCACGCCTATTTGCGGTGCTACCTTAAAAGAGGCCCCAAACTGCATCCAAACAATGTTTCCACTAACTCCCGAGCATACCAAAGTTCCACAATCCTTATCTAAGTTAAAACTAAAACTGGGACCCAGGAATACCCCACCTCCTTCTGTAAAATAATATAAAAAGGTGGCTGGTAATTCAAAATACGTCATTCGCAGTCGATTGGACTGCCCCCCTTGCTCCCATTCATATTGCCGAGGGATATAGTGCATCCCTGTACGCAATCCCAAACGCTCACTTAATTCAAAACGGCCTATGGCTCCAAAACTAATGGAGGATCCTGACTTAATTTCCGCA
>JANWYU010000049.1 GCA_025055135.1 Pseudobdellovibrionaceae bacterium
TCGACCCATTTCTTTATTGTCCATCTGATGAATCCAAAGGGTATAAGGCCTTTCTTCCCTCTTCCCAGAACTGTATTCCACTGTGAATTTTTCGTTGGTTATCCAAAACATACAGGGGGTCGAATCACAATACCCGTCAATATCTACGGGAATAGCTATTCGTTGCATCCTATGTTTAGGAAAGCTAAAGGACCGTTTCCCCTGCTGAGTTTGTTGTACTTCATTTTGCGCTGTAACATTACAATGTTTACCATCAATCTTACCTACCATCTGTTCGCCCATGACTTCTCTAACGAAAGTTTGATCGCGAAGATTGATTTTTACAAACACATTTTGGTCTTCATTGGTAACACACTGAAACTGGTCACTGAATCCCTCTACCACTCGCCCACTCAAAAGATCCGTATCTCCACAATGATATAAATACAGTTTGGTTTCCTTCTTAACTATTTTATTCTTATTAGCCCAAATAGCCTGAGAAAAGGCCGAAACCATCAAACCTATCCCAACTACAAAACTGCCCCACTTTTGCATACTGAACTCCCTCCGTTCCTTTAATTAATCATGATTTTATTGCATCATAACGGACCGGCTATTAATTTAGCACCAGGAGGAAGTCAATGGCTTTCAACAAATTAACCTTTTTACACCTTGCGTAGAAAAGAAAGGAGCCAGTTTCCAGCAACGCAATAAGACGAGTCTACCACGCTATCCTTAAATACGCTCTAATCAAACCCGTGAATCACAATGGTATCCACTTCGATGACCTAAAAAATAGTGGCAACAATTTATTAGCCCAATTTGTGGGGACCCCTTTTTTTGATGATGCCTTAGAATTTGGGCGGATTCAAAAAAGTGACTTCCTTCCCGCCTGCCGTCTTGGTTACGAAAGGGCTCTATCCACCATCGAAACGATGGAAAAAACCACAGAACAGCCTACTTTTGAAAACACCATCCAGGCTCTTGAGGAAGGTAGGGAATTTTTCGACTGGACTGCAGAAATTTACTATAATCTTTATAGCGCCCATGGCGATCCTGAGCTACGCTCTTTGGCAAAGGATATTGCATCCCTCGCTGCAGATCTTACCAATCGTATTTTTCTTTCCCGCCCACTTTTTTCCCGAGTAAAAATGCTTTGGGATCAAAGGGCCCACCTTTCACTGAATCGGGAACAAAGCAAAGTGCTCGAAAATTACTACAGAGAATTTATTCGCAACGGAGCGTTGTTACCAGAAGAGCAAAAAGAAGAATTACGAAGTATTGACCAAAAGTTGGCCGTTCTAAGCCCTAAATTTAGTGACAATCTCATCAATTATGTAAACGCCTATTTTTTGGAGGTTAAAAATCCAGACGATCTTCGGGGGATGCCAGCACTGGCAGTCGAAGCCGCCAAAGAGACAGCCCTCCAACAGGGAAAAAAAGACTGTTGGGTTTTTACCCTGCACTTTCCTAGCTATTCCGCCTTTATGAAATATTCTCCCAACCGCCTTCTTCGAAAGGAAATGTGGTTGGCTTATAACAGTCGTGGGTACAAAGAGCCTCACAATAATGAAAAGATCGTACTGGAAATCATACAGTTGAGAGAGCGTCGGGCCCAGTTACTCGGTTACCCGAATCATGCTGCCTTTGAACTTGAAAACCGTATGGCCAAAACCCCAGAGAAGGTGTTTTCCTTCTTAGAGCAGTTGAAACATCATTATAAAAAGCAGGCCCTTAAGGATCTGGAAGAATTGCAACAATTCGCCAGGGAATTAGATGCCATTGACAGCCTGCAACCCTGGGATGTCCTGTACTATTCTGAAAAGCTTAAGGAAAAAAAATATGCTTTTAATGAAGCACTGTTGCGCCCTTATTTTCAATTAGAACGGGTGTTACAAGGAGCTTTTGAACATGTTGGGCGTCTTTATCACATCGTATTTATCCCGCGCCCTGATCTTCCCACCTATCATCCAGACGTGCAGGCCTATGAAGTACGCAGTACTGATAAAACGGAATATTATGGTCTTTTATATCTCGATTTTTATCCTCGAGAAACAAAACAGGCCGGCGCTTGGGCCAATGAGTTACGTAGCCCTGGTTTATTAAGGGGAAAAGTGCGTCGCCCCCATGCCACCATCGTCTGTAATTTTACTAAGCCCACAGCACAATCGCCCTCTTTACTTACCTTCGATGAGGTACACACCCTTTTTCATGAGTTGGGACATGCTCTCCATCTGTTACTGACAGAAATTTCCCAACGAAGCATTGCCGGATGCCGTGTTTTATGGGACTTTGTGGAACTGCCTTCTCAAATTATGGAAAATTGGCTGTATGAGCCAGAAACTTTAGCCTTGTTTGCACGTCATTTTCAAACCAACCAAACCATACCAACTGATTTATTAAATCAACTAATTAAGGCCAAAAATTTTCAATCTGGCCTGCAGGGGCTGCGTCAAATCA
>JANWYU010000078.1 GCA_025055135.1 Pseudobdellovibrionaceae bacterium
TATACGAAAAAACGCCTAGAGGAATCAAACGGGCTTTGAACTTGAGCCAATAAATCTTGAGCTAGAGCCTTTTGCGATCCTTCCCACACTTGATAAAGACTCCACAAAAGTAGGCTACTTAAAAAATCTCTCCGCTTTTGAACCATATTAAACCTCTCTGTTTGAATTCTATACCTATCCCTCTTTAACTAACTGTTACTAATATTGAAAAGGATATCGTAAAAGTATCATTAACTTAGCAACTTCTACCGCCGTTACCCAAGACATCTGAAATGGTTTATGGACCAAATCATCTGAATAACTTAATAATTTTAAAACCTCTTTGTCAGGAACTGCATTTATCCGTTCAATCGTAATCAAAAGATCTTGCACAAGATCGTCCTGGTTTTGAGCCCAGCGATTCCGTATTTTTTTATTATCACTATCTATTGCAATACCGGTAGGAGGATTTATGAGCACAATTTTAAGATGAGGAATCATCTCATCTACCCCTAAATAAAATTCAACAAGCTCAGCTAAAATTTTTCTTTTGGTAACAACAGACAGATCAGACCAAAGAACTGATCGATGCATAAAACTAGAATTGGGTAACGTTAAATGAGAAGAACTAGGGAAACGAAACTCCTCACCTGTATTTAATGGTAACCGAATCCCATATTGTGTTAAGAACGAGCTATTGGGAGGAAGGAACAATGGCCTAGCTTCCAAATTTACTGAAGGACCATTGGTAATTAACTGTTCTAACCATAAAAAAAATTGCAACTTTTCATCAAGAATTATTTTATAAATGCAGGAAACATACCAGTTGACAAAGGGAATTCCTGGGTTCTCATAAGCCGGTTTTGCCTCTCCAGGTTTTTTACCTCCCAGTGATTCAAACATTAACTCTAACAATGATTCGTTACTCATCTCTAAAAACGGAGAAAAATGATCATTAAAATCATTAGTAGTTTTAAAATTTGGAAAACACAGACGATAACTGCTCGGAAAAAAATGGCGGATTAAAGCTATTAACTCATCAAACGACGGATACCTCTCCCAATTTTCTTTAAAATCACTTTTGATAAAACGATATCCCTGTTCACCCTGTAAATAAGAAACATGCATCAGATTTTTTAATTTCCCAAGTCCATGTAAAAAAGAGATATAGCCTGCTTTTTGTTGCAAACTTTGTGGGGATTTTTGTGACACCACTTTTTTCAAATGATTTTGATGTTTTAAATGAGCATTACTCCAATCACCCTGAGGTTGGCGTTTCAGTTGCTGAGCCTGCTTTTGCTTTTGATTCACACTAGGAATGGTAGGTTGCCCCTGATCATCAGGTGCCCCTTGACTTAACCAAGTTCGGATCATCATGAGATCATTTGGGTTCCAATTGTTAGCATCCATGGGCATTCGCCGTGCTGGATCTGTCGAGTTAACCCGATCTTGCATTTTTAGTAACCACTCTGTTTGATGTCGTAAGGTTTGCGAATCCCAAGAGGCAAAACTGGGTATATGAGGCATCACCCCATGACAAGAATCACAGCGCTGTAACAAAAATTTCACTTTGGAAAATGTAATCACCTCATCCGTACCCTCCTCCTGACCATGCATCACAGCAGTTTTTGGCTGTGGTGGGGGATATCGAAATTCCTGAGACTGAACCAAATATCGAATAAAATCGTTAGGTCGACGACCTAATTTATTAAAGATAGAAATGAGTTCTTCATGACGATCTGGAGTTAAAGGATAATCTCTTCCAATAAACTGTTTCCAAAGGTGCGAAACTTGACAGGCAACATAGTCTTTCTGTTTTACGATTTGCTCAGCCAAACCTCCAAGTCCAGTTACTGGAATATCAACCAACTGGCCGTCCATATTCTTAAAAGTCAGTCGACCAGGAAAGGCCCGTATCGGCGCCAAAACACCCATCGATTGAAAAACCTGACCCATGGGATCTAATTTATAGTGACATGACATGCACCGGTGATCGGTACCATGCTTTGACTCCTGAGTCTCCTGAATAATTTGATCGGCACTGGCATGAAACGTTTTGTGATCCTTGATTTCGGGCAACTCTTCTTCGAATAGCACAGGAAAATGACTGGCCTTAGGATCCTTGGGAGGAGGAATCACTGGCTGCATAGGGTCACACAAAAAAACCCGAAAGACAAAAGCTGCTCGTCCTCGATTTTTGTTCACATCAGTCGTCGAATAACGCTCCACGAATCGAGCTGTTGTCAATATGCCAGCAAAACGGGGATCATCATCGGGAAATGTGATTGACGCGGTTACTGCAGATTCTTCTCCTAATATGGATGTCTTTTCGTTACCTATCAGATTCTGCTGCCTTTTTAAAAGCTGGTTATAGTTGTTTAACTCAATCCAAATTAAGCTAAGCATATCAAAAGAAACTTCTTTTCCATTGGCAACCCACAAACCCTTAGAATGATACGGTGACCAAAAAACAAAATCAGGAATCATGGCTCTTTTTTCCTGGATAAAGGATTTGGTTTTAATCAACTGCGCAAGCCCAATTCTTTCAGATAAAACAGGGAACCGATAGCTCTTACGTAATAGTAACTGATCCCAAGATAGATTTTCGCGAAACAGTTCATCGATTAAAAATGTCAAACTATCCTCTGGAGTAAACGGATCACTCATAACTTTAGTTAGCCTTCTTCTAAGGTCAAAAAGATCCATAAGGCGATAGCGCATCCGAAGCACATACTCGTCTTTCTTAAAATACTCATTGATCTTTTGTTCCAAATATGACTGAGTCATATTTTTGTTCACTGCATTTCGAAATTCTTTTATTTCATCAATGGTCAGCGGTTGACCCAGCAAGTGCTGCTTGAGTTTTCGAAAGTACATAAAATCGTTTAATGGTCGTTCTCCAGACAAGCCTGTTGCATCGGAAACACCATTATAAAATAGCCCGATAAGATAGAGTAAACAAAGAACAGTAACTCGTTTCATGGGCCCATTCCTCCATTATCTCGAACTAATGTAACCTTAAATGGCTCTTATTCATTTTTGCGAGTTCATCAAAAAGATCTATAAATAGGGAAAATACACCTTGTGAGGTCAAATCAGAAGGAGTCACTGGTTTTAAAGGTAATTGATTGTACTCCTGTCGCTGAAGATATAAAAGGCCGACTATATTTTGACTATTGATCTCGGACTGAATCTGACAAATTTCTGATTGCGATTGAAAAAAAGTGAGCGATTGAGTAGAAAAACTAAACGGAACCCAATGAAGTAAACTTATGTTACCCGTGGCGGCAATCAGTTTTAACTCATTATGGTCCCTCAACCAAATTGTATCATAGAAGCTCATTACGGTTCGATTTTCCCGCTTGTATGTTTCAGGATTTGGGAAATTCCCCTCCCCATCCCAGCGGGGAATCAGTAAAAAAGCCTGATCACCAGACGCTCTTTTTGGAATCCAGTCAAAATGAGAACAGCGTAAAGTAATCAGTTTTTCTTTCGAAAGTCCCAACTGTCTATAGATGTTCTCCAAATCGCTCATGTTCGCATAACCGATTAATTTTTTTTGTAAAGCAACCGATTCTGCTTCTGTAAGATTGAGCCACGTTAACTCATTAGCCATTCTTAAAAGAACAGTATTCGACTTATCATTAATACTATCTAATCGAACGAGACTATGTAGTACTTCAATAAACACAGGGGATAATGGAGATCGATCCTTCTGATCCAACCAAAGAATTTCTAAGGCCTTATAGCGCACAGGTATTGTGATTTCACAAGAAATATTTTTGAAGTGATTACAGGTGTTTTGGGTTACCTTCCATGTAATGGTTTGCAATCTGATTTCTGTCTGACGCACAAATGGTTGAAATTTGCGCTCCCCCAGTTGCCAGTAAAAACTATTACGATTTTGATCCATAATGAGTTGGATCGGTTTGCTTTTCACTCCTTGAGCCAAACGCTCAATGAGAGATTCACTCATTTGTTGTGCATCAGCAGGGCCAGAAAAAAAAATTGGAAACACAAAAACCGTAATTATTAATATTTGTTTCGCTTTAACCATATGACACCTTTGCTTGCTGCAACTAAGCCCTTCCCTTAATCAAGTCAAGTGTTACCCTCAAATGTGCAAAATCGGTACCCGCAGAGGTCTAAAAATCTTCAAGAAAAAAGCGAGGTTTTGTGTTTATATTTTAAACAAGCGCTACAAAAATCGGGAATGACAGAATTAAATCAATTACTAGTTACTGAGAGGTTGAATCGTAAGACCACTGGCCGCCAAATCCAGACGCACCCGATCCCCTGATTTGATTCTACCTGCAATCAACTCTTTAGAAAGGGGGTTGAGTACCTCTCTTTGGATAACCCGCTTGAGGGGGCGTGCCCCATAAAGGGGATCAAATCCTACCTCTCCAAGCCAGTCATAGGCTTTATCAGAAACCTCTAAATAAATTCTTTTGTTTTCCAGACGTTCTTTAACTCGCTTCATCTGAACTTCCACAATCGAGCGCACCTGAGCCTTATCTAAAGGATTAAACATAACAATTTCATCAATACGATTGAGAAATTCAGGTCGGAAATGATTTTTCAGAGCCTTATCCACTGCCAGCTTTTTTTCCGCTTCATTCAACTTAGGATCAATTAATGCTTGTGAACCAATGTTACTAGTCATAATTAAAACCGTGTTTTTAAAATCAACCGTTCTACCCTGACCATCGGTAAGCCTACCATCGTCAAGCACTTGCAACAAAATATTGAAAACCTCAGGATGGGCCTTTTCAATTTCATCAAGTAACACAACCGAATAGGGCCGACGTCGTACCGCCTCAGTGAGTTGTCCGCCCTCCTCATACCCAACGTAACCGGGAGGAGCCCCAATTAATCGAGCTACAGAGTGTTTTTCCATGTATTCACTCATATCAATGCGCACGATATGGTTTTCATCGTCAAACAAAAATTCCGCCAACGCCTTAACGGTCTCTGTTTTTCCCACCCCAGTCGGGCCTAAAAACAAAAAGCTACCAATGGGTCGGTTGGGATCACCAATCTCCGCCCGAGCCCGTCGAATACTGTCTGCAATTAATTCAATAGCCCGATTTTGACCCACCACCCTCTGAGATAAGCGAGCCTCCATATTGAGAAGTTTTTGCGATTCTGTTTCTAACATTTTATTCACCGGAATGCCGGTCCACTTAGACACCACTTCCGCAATATCTTCAGGGGTAACCTCCTCCTTAAGAAGCTTTTTATCCGATGACTGACTTTTCTGGGCCTTGTCCTCAAAAGATTTTAATTTTTTCTCAAGCTCAGGAATTTTTCCATATTTTAATTCTGCGGCCCGCCCCAAATCCCCTTGACGTTCCGCTCTTTCCATTTCATAACGGGCCTTCTCCAACTCTTCCTTAATTACCTTAATTTGTTGAATACCGCCTCTTTCAAACTCCCACTGATCGCGAAGCTGTTTTACTTGTTCTGTTAATGTGCCTAAGCGTTGCTCAATCACCGCCAGCCGCTCCCGAGAGGCCTCATCCTTTTCTTTTTTAAGAGCCTCTCGCTCAATTTTTAACTGAGTAACTTCTCGCTCTAGTCGGTCAATATCTTCGGGAACACTTTTTGTCTGAATGCTTAAGCGGCTAGCAGCCTCATCCATAAGGTCAATGGCCTTATCAGGCAAAAACCGTGAGGTAATGTAACGATGAGATAGCTTAACCGCCGCCACAATGGCCGCATCCTGAATACGGACTCCATGATGAAGCTCATATTTTTCTTTTAATCCACGCAAAATCGAAATGGCATCTTCAACAGAAGGCTCCTCAACTAAAACCTGCTGAAAACGTCGCTCCAAAGCAGGATCCTTTTCAATGTATTTACGATACTCATCAAGGGTAGTAGCCCCAATACATCGCAATTCACCACGAGCCAAAGCGGGCTTCAGTAACTGACCTGCATCCATTGCCCCATCAGTTTTACCAGCACCTATCAGAGTGTGAATTTCATCAATGAATAAAATAATTTCCCCTCCTGATTCGGTAACTTCTTTAATCACGGCCTTTAATCGTTCTTCAAACTCTCCGCGATATTTGGCTCCTGCCACTAATGCACCCATATCCAGGGCCACCAATCTTTTATTAAGAAGATTGTCCGGAACATCCTTATTAACAATCCGAATGGCCAATCCCTCGGCAATGGCCGTTTTCCCTACCCCAGGCTCACCAATGAGCACAGGATTATTCTTGGTGCGACGACTGAGTACCTGCATCACCCGACGGATCTCATCATCTCTCCCAATAACGGGATCTAATTTGCCCTGCATGGCTAGTTTGGTGAGATCGCGCCCATATTTTAAAAGCACCTCATAGGTGCTTTCCGGATCGTCACTGGTTACCTTCTGAGATCCTCGCATTTCCGCAACCGCCTTTTCCACCTCTTTAAGGGACAAATGGCGCAAAATTTTTTTCAACTCATCATCCCCAGCGTGAAAAAAGCTAAGAAATAAGTGCTCCGTCGAAAGAAACTGATCCCCCATGGAGGTCATCAGTTTTTCCCCATTCTCAACAATTCGGATCAACCGTTGGGAGGCCCAGGGTTTTGCTCCTTGCACCTTGGGAAAGCGTTCAATCCGCTGATTTAAATCCGCCAATAAATCCGAGGCACGAGATCCAATTTTTTCCAAAATCCGAGGTACTACCCCTTCCGACTGTTGTATAAGGGCCCACAGCAAATGCTCAGGTTCCACAACTCCTTGGCTTCTGGATTCAGCTAATTGAGCTGCCTCCGCCATGGCCTCACGGCTTTTACGCGTCATTTTTTCAATTTGGTTCATACACACCCCATGGTTGGAATCCACTCACACTCATGATAAACTGATACTAAAATGAGAATCATTCTTGCCTTGTCAATAAGGAATAAAATCATCTCTTGAAATAAAAAAAGAGAAAAAAAGAGAAAAAGAGAGAAAAAGAGA
>JANWYU010000098.1 GCA_025055135.1 Pseudobdellovibrionaceae bacterium
CCTGTTTTGAATCTTGAAGATTTTAATGAATGGGTAAGATGGAATTTGCGTTATCATTGGGGTATGAATCAGGGGGAGCTTGAGAGTGTTCGAAATTTCTTTTTGAGTGCCGAAACTCGCTCTTATCGTAAAAAAGTGGGACTTCCCCTTGGCCCTACATTAATTGAAATGGAATGTGTGGCGCAAACATGGAGTGAGCATTGCCGACATAAAATCTTTAATTCTCCCATTGATTATCGTGAAAACATTTCGGTTGGCCCTGGAGGATCTCCGGTTACTCACACTTTTAAAAAATTGGGAGCAACGAAGATTCCTGGTATCTTTAAGTCACTTATTCGTAAAGTAACAGATGAACTAAGGTCAGAAAAAAATTGGCTAGTTTCAGTATTCAACGACAATGCTGGTGTGGTTCAGTGGTCTCAGAAACAGAAATTATGCATGAAGGTGGAAACTCACAACTCTCCCAGTGCCCTTGATCCCTATGGGGGTAGTATTACTGGTATCATGGGAGTCCAAAGAGATATATTAGGCACAGGTCTTGCCGCCAAACCTATAGCTAATATAGATGTTTTTTGCCTATCGCCTTTTGATGGGCCTCCAGTAGCTTTAAAGGTGCTGCCGTCTCAATTCATGTTAGATGGAGTAAATCAAGGTGTTAAAGATGGTGGAAACAAATTGGGTATCCCCACTGTGAATGGCAGTTTTTTCTTTCATCCGAGTTATTTAGCAAAGCCCTTAGTGTTTTGTGGAACCTTAGGAGAGTTACCGGTTACTGTGGGAAGTCGGTTAGCGGAACAGAAAAGTGTTTTGGCGGGAGATCTCGTAGTTATGGTTGGGGGGCGGGTTGGTAAAGATGGTATCCATGGAGCTACGCTAAGTAGCATGGAGCTTACCAATGAAACGCCAACGAGTATGGTGCAGTTGGGGTATCCGCTATTACAGCGGCGATTGCATGACTTTTTATTGGAGGCCAGAAAACGCGATTTATTTAGAGCTATTACGGACAATGGTGCTGGGGGATTATCCTCCAGTGTTGGTGAAATGTGTTTAGAGTGTGGAGGCGCTCGATTGTTTTTAGATCGAGTCCCTCTGAAACATCAAGGAATGTTACCCTTTGAGATCTTAATTAGTGAGAGTCAAGAGCGCATGACGTTGGCGGTTGATCCACAAAAATTGACCCATTTGCAAGAATTAGGAGAGCACTTTCAAGTGGAAGTTACCTCGATCGGTGTTTTTCAAAACACTGGATTTTTCGAATTTTTTTGGGGAGATCAGCTTTTGGGATCATTGCCTCTTTCTTTTTTAAGAGATGGATTGCAGTTGCCCGATCTTGAGGCGTATTGGGAGCCGGGTCAACGCGAACTAAGAGGCCTTTTCTATTTCTTAGAATCGAACGATAAGTTTTTACCCAATGAATTAGAAACTCTATATCAGATGTTTGGTCCTTTGGGGCTTGATTCAGGAAAACGGTTTGGGTATTTGCAGGACTATTCTTCAAATGGGAAAGTGGATTATCTTGGATTTAACAAAATGTTGGAGCAGGTTTTAGGCCACTATAATGTTCGATCAAGACGGTGTCGTATTGAGAAATATGATCAACACGTTCAAGGCCGCACGTTAGTCCGTCCCTACATGGGCAAAACTCAGCTAGGCGCTCAAAATGGGGCAGTTCTTACCCTGAATGACAAAAAAGCGGGAGAGGATAGGGTAACGTATGATGGTGTTGCCTTAGCTCATGGTCTTGCTCCTGTTATTTGTTTCTGGGATCCCTATGTTTCTGCTCAATGGGCGCTAGATGAATGTGTTCGTCATCTGATTTGCTTAGGAGCAGATCCCGAAAGGATTGCGTTACTCGATAATTTTTCATGGCCAGATCCCATTAGTGGAAGAAATAATCCCGATGGGAATCTAAAACTTGGGGAATTGGTGCGGGCAGCATATGGCCTCCATGATCTTGCTCTTTGCTATCGCACTCCATTTATTTCCGGTAAGGATAGTATGAAAAATGATTTTGTGGGCTATGATCAAATGGGGCGTTATGTGAAGATTTCAGTGTTACCTACTGTTTTAGTAACTGGAATGGGATATATAGAAGATATTGGTTGGGTTCGTCCTGGTTTTTTTATTCAGCCCGGCGACTTGATTTATTACGTCTCCAATAGAGCCAAAAGTGGCTTACGATATTCAGTATTTCATCAGCTTTTTGATTGTCCTCAGGAAACTGATTGGGTTGAGGCAGTGGACGGTCCCCATCAATGGCAGCTTTACTTGCGTTTGAGTGAGCTCTTAAGGAAGGGCTTGATCCAATCTATTCGAGATGTTTCTGAGGGGGGCATAGTAACTGCTCTTTGTGAGGCGAGTTTTGGAGAGGATCTTGGTTTTTCTTGTC
>JANWYU010000152.1 GCA_025055135.1 Pseudobdellovibrionaceae bacterium
TAATGGTATTGCTAGAAAAATGAATCAAAACGCTAATGTATACTCTGACGGATTTCCTACCACTAATGACTCATGGATTAATTATGCCACTAGGCCCAAAAACGCAGAAATATTTGGCTGGAAAGGACCTTATCAAGGAAATGGAGTCGGCTCATTCGCCACTCTGTTAGCTCAAAGTGATCGATTTCCAATTTGCATGGCTAAACGAGTTTTTAACGAAGTGTGTGCTCGTTCGCAAAGTCCTTACAAGGATGTCAAAAACTCAGTTACCGAAGAACTCGCCCGAAAATTTGTGGAAAGTAACTATAACTTGAGAGAACTATTTATTGAGACTGCCTCTCATGAGGCCTGCAAATAAGAAGAAAAATTAAAGGAGGGGGTCAACATGAAATTTTTTAAATCACTCTTAACACTTTTTGCTCTCTTTACCCTAATCTTTTGGTATCAAAACTGTTCCCAACCAGGATTTTATCTCGATCTTAATCAAAAATCGCTTGCTGGATTTTTTGGACTAAGTGATCCACTAAACGAAAAACCATCCTATCCACACTTTAACTTAATGTCTGCCAACCAGGTTTATCAGTCTTTTCTAAATTTGGCAGAAGTCCCTAATGAATCAATTGATATTCGGAATGAATTCAACTTGCGACGCTCTAGTTTCTCGGATCAAGGGGATGTGTACTCAATCAACGCTCCCTACCTATTGGCCTCAACATCTTTAGCCGGAACCGTTTGCCGCGACCTTGTAAACCGAGAAGCTCAAAATGTCGCCGATGGGAGGAGGTATTTTGTCGGAGTAAATTTCACAACAGGAGTTGGGGCCCTATCAGATACCGTCTATCTTGACGTTGCCAACCGCTTAGCTGAATCTTTTTGGAAAATGAGCCTATCCAACGATCAAAGGGCTTCTCTTATCGAGTTCAAATCCACCTTCTTAGAGGGCGTTACCGATTCCAACGTTCAAACAGTGAACCTTTTAACAGCAACCTGTGCTGCCATTTTAGGCTCGTTCAACGTGTCAACTTTATAATTTTGAAATTTTGAAGAAATTTTATAAGGGGAGGAATGTATGAAATCAAACAAAAAACAAAATCTTCCAAATTGGGTAGTTTCTGGGCATAGCAAACCGAAAACAAGACGCGAGTTTTTAGCTCAAGGATTAATACCTTTTGTAGCATCAACATTTTTACCAAATCCTATTCAATTATTAACATCCAACGAATTTATTGAGTCTGCTTGGGGAAATCTTAATTGTCCTTCTGCCGCCTCGAACAGTTGGATTCCATTTATTCAAGTAGACCTAGCAGGTGGAGCAGCCCTAATGGCCAACGTTGTACCAATGGATCAAGGAGGGCAAATGTTACCCAGCTATAGTATCATGGGCCTTGGAGGACGCCCAAACATAATCAGTGTATTTGGTAACACCCCCTTTTACACGGCAAGTGGACTTTTAGCAGGCATTAATGCCCAAACAACAGATGTCATTCGAAATAATGTGAGCGTGTTCAATATTTGTGTGCAATCAGGAGATGATCGAACATCAAATTTGATGGCCATGAATGGTATCGTTCAAGCTCTAGGCAATCACGGACAATATCTTCCTCCAACGGGTAACACCAACTCTGCAACGACTGGTCGTCATCGACCCGCCATTATAGAAGTTAACGGACCACTATTTGTAAATAATTTTAATGCCATTAGTTCCAGTCTAAATTATTCAGGAGCACTAGGTGCATTATCGCAACCACAACGAGAAAAGTTAGCGAAGTTAGCAAAAAATTTAAACAGCTCTCAAGCTAGAAAGCTAGCTCAATCCCAAAACATTTCTGTACTTAATGAGATTGTGGGCTGTGCAGGAATCAAAAACGAAGAAGTCGTAATCTCTGGATCAAATGCGGTAGACCCAAGACAAAATGCTGATATGCAAAGAATTTGGGGAATCAATGCCAATACAGCACCAAACACTCAAGCATTAGTTTTTGCCGCATTGGTATTCAACGCTTTAAGAAAAACTTCAGGTCCAGCCACCATCACATTAGGCGGATATGATTATCATGGGAATCCAAGAAACGTTACTGACGCCAGAGACAATGAGGCAGGACAGCTGATTGGTAGGATCATAGCTTCTGCTGCGGCCCTCAATACGCCGGTTTTCATCGCCCTAACATCAGATGGATCAGTAAGCTCCGTCAACTCTGACAACCCAGGAAGTAATTTTACTAGCGATCGCGGTAGTGCGGGAAGTATGATTGGGTTTATCTACCACCCTCGAGGTCGGGTGAACCTTCGCAATACCCAGCTGGGCTATTTTGAACAGGGACAATTAGCGAGTGAACGCTCTATTGTAGGGGGATCAACCGAACGTGCCGTAGGGGGAATGATTCTAAATTATCTAGCACTCAATAACCGAGTTGGAGATTTTGAAAAAATAGCACGCAGTATGTTTACAACAAGTGAGATCGATCAACTAATTTTGATCAGTTAATGGTGTCATGTATGTCCAAAAAAAGCGACGGTTTTATCTCTAACAAAAGCCGTCCCTACCAAAAAGGGGGTCCAACGATGCACATTCCGACAAAAAAATTATTAACTATGATTTTATTGGCAACTTTTTTAGTGGTACCCTTTCAAAACTGCGGAAATCAATTCGTGCTAAGGGAAGAAAACGGTTTGCACTTAATGTCAAAAGGTTGTGATGCAGAAATCTTCTCCATATTTGAAAATGGTTTTTACCCATTTCTCCGCCAGAATTGTTCTAAGTGTCATATTGATGGGGGAGGGGGAACGGGGTTCTTTGCATCTCCCAGTGTTATAGAGGCATGGAAATACTTCTATTCCGATGTAAGTAAGATTGCTCGAAACGCAGTGAATGACGAACATAATCCGCCATATACTGGATCTAAACACCAAGCCGTGATTAACCAATTATTAAGCTCGTGGAACAAAGCATATCAAACCAAAAAAGAGTGTGAAATTGCTTCAAATCCCAACTTAGATCCTTTGCAAAGGCCTTTTAAGCTTGTTGACAAACAAATAACCGCGATGCCCAACTCCAACACATTCACTCGGATTTCATGGAGCCTTTATGATGAAGCAGCAAGAGATGACCAAAAAAATTTGGTTCCAGTAACATTTGATATCGAATATAGGGTAGTAACACCGGCAAATCAACCCACCAGATTAGAATTTCAAAACCCAAGAATCACTGTACATGCAGGAGAGGTAGAACTTACCGACTTAAGATTGTTACTTAACGGAATGGTTTTAACCGATGTAACTCGATATACTCAAATTAAAGCTACTTTTAACTCGGCGACCCCAACTCCGTTTACTCCCGCTCCTAATCTGACATTTGCATTAACTCCTAATCTAACCGTACCGTTTTCCCTAGCTGTAGAGTTTGGAAGGGTCCGACCTAATTTCTCTTCAATAACACCGCCACCACAACCAGGAATGCCCAACACACCGACTCCTCAGCCAAGTCTTCCCATGCGCGTTACCTATAATGACCTGATGGGTAACAATCCCGCCCTAAACGTGTTTAGGGCTTCATGTGTTAGCTGTCATAATCAGAACCGAGCAGACGGTCGTCTAAATCTTGAGGATTTCGCACGCACACAACTGCTGGCGAATACCATTTTAAGTCGTATGCGTAATTTTGCGAACCCTATGCCTCGCGGAGGATTGTTGCCTGCCGACCGAGTTAATTTAGTTCAAATTTGGGTCCAAAATGGAGCTCCAAGAGATTAAAAACAAGAGGGCTACAGCAGAATTGAAAAGACTTTCAACGAATTACCTATTTAGGGATCTATCCCTAAAATATCCGTCATTTCCTCCATTTGCGCCAATTCCGATAGGGGAAAAGGAATGGCAAGCTCCTTTAATAGGAGCTTGCGCGCATTATCCATCATATTTTTCTCTCCAAAAGATAATTCCTTTTCAAACTTACACTTAATCCAATACAAATCTCTTAACACCTCTGCAATTTCATAAATGC
>JANWYU010000156.1 GCA_025055135.1 Pseudobdellovibrionaceae bacterium
GGAGGAATATTGGTAGCCATTCCAACGGCAATTCCAGCAGAGCCATTCACTAAAAGGTTAGGAAATTTGGCCGGTAATACTAATGGGATTTGTAATGAATCATCATAATTGGGACCAAAAGGAACCGTTTCCTTCTCAATATCCGCCAATAACTGTTCGGCCAACTCAGTCATGCGAATTTCTGTATACCGCATTGCTGCCGGACTATCTCCATCAACTGAACCAAAGTTACCTTGGCCATCCTCCAATAGGTAACGCATTGAAAAATCTTGAGCCATTCTCACCATAGTATCATAAACCGCTGTATCGCCATGGGGATGATATTTACCAATAACATCTCCCACTACCCGAGCAGATTTTTTAAATGGCTTATCGTGAGTGTTACCCATTTCATACTGAGCGTACAAAATTCTTCGATGTACTGGTTTTAAACCATCCCTGACATCAGGTAAGGCCCGTCCAACAATGACACTCATTGAGTATTGAAGGTATGCATCTCGCATCTCTTTGTTGATATCAACAACGGTAACTCTTCCGTTTACTGGAGTTTCTTCTGCCATTGAATCTGCCCCTTTAATTTAAATTAAGCTAAACATCTAAATCTTTAACATTAAGCGCATGATCCTGAATAAACTGCCGACGAGGTTCTACTTGTTCACCCATCAATATGCTAAAGGTTTCATCTGCAGCTATGGCGTCCTCAATTGAGACCCTTAGCAAGGTTCTATTTTTTGGGTTTAATGTAGTTTCCCAAAGTTGCTCGGGATTCATTTCTCCCAATCCCTTATATCTTTGGATATAAAATCCTTTTTTGGAAATTTCAATGATAGCATCGTAAAAATCTTCGTAAGAATAAAACAATAACTCTTTTTCACCCTGTAACACCTTAACCGGAATCTTTAGTAAAGCGGATATTTCTCGATATTTTTTTATTAGTTCAGTGAATTCGGGAGATTCCAGTACCTGCTTATTAAATTCACTTTTTAATTTAACACCAAAAGTACTCGTTTCTAATTCAAGATTCCAAGAATCTTGATTCATACTAATACAATAATTCACTAATTTGGTGTTGGTATGACTGAGGTGATTTTTGAAATCCTCAACAAATTGACGTAATAATCGCTCCTCCAGGATCAATCGTTCGAGTTGATCGCTTCTTGATATCAAAAACAGTAAAAAATTCCGATCAATTTTGTGGGCAAGTACATCTGTAATTTTTTTGTAACTTTGTATTTTTTGAAATAGATCTTTAATCTTCTCTAATGAATCAGAAAATCCTTCAATTTTGAATTCTTGAAGACTGGATGTTAGTAAAAAATCCGTTAAGGCATAATCATCTTTCAAATAAATTTCTTTTTGACCCTTTTTCACACGATAAAGGGGCGGTTGTGCTATGTAAACATAACCTTCCTCGATAATTTGAGGCATCTGGCGAAAAAAGAAGGTCAGTAACAACGTACGAATATGTGATCCATCAACATCAGCGTCAGTCATAATAATTATTTTATGGTAACGCAGTTTTGAAAGCTGGATATCTTTACCGACTCCTACACCAATGGCAGATATCATGCATTTAATCTCATCATTAGCCAATACCTTATCAAAACGAGCCTTTTCAACATTGATAATTTTACCTTTAAGGGGTAACACCGCTTGGAACTTGCGATCGCGAGCCTGTTTTGCAGACCCACCAGCACTATCTCCTTCCACTAAATAAAGCTCACACAAAGCAGGATCCTTCTCCTGACAATCTGCCATTTTTCCAGGCAAAGATCCCGAATCAAGAGCCGTTTTCCTGCTGGTTAGCTCGCGAGCCTGTCGGGCCGCTTCGCGAGCACGGGCAGCATCAATGGCCTTCTGAACCACCTGTTTTGCTTGAGCAGGGTTTCGTTCCAGCCAGTCACCTAATTTATCGCCGACTAAGGACTCAACCGCACTACGAGCGTCACTGGTGCCCAATTTCGTTTTTGTTTGACCTTCAAATTGTGGTTCTCGAACCTTTACCGAAATAACGGCAGTAAGCCCCTCTCTAATGTCCTCTCCCTCTAAATTTTTTAAATCCTTTAGTAAATTATTCTTAGAAGCATAGTTATTAATAGAACGAGTTAAAGCAGATCTAAAACCAAGAAGATGAGTTCCTCCTTCAATCGTGTTGATATTATTACAAAAGGAATAAACGGATTCGTTGTATGAATCATTCCATTGCATGGCCACTTCAACATCAATTCCTAGTAACTCTCCTGAAAAGTAAATCACGTGGTCATGAATGGGCTTTTTCGAATGATTTAGGTATTGGACAAATTCAACAATTCCTTTAGAAAATTGAAAATCAACCTTCTTTTGAGTCAATTCATCTTGAATAGTAATGTGAAGGCCTGAGTTTAAAAAAGCCAATTCCCTTAGACGAGAGGATATGGTGTTGAAATCAAATTTTAACGACGGATCCTTAAAAATTTCAGGATCAGGTTTAAATCGGGTTTTAGTTCCTGTGCAACGACTTTCCCCAATTTTTTCCACAGCCGTTACCGGAACGCCTTTTTCATAAATTTGCCTCCATATGAATCCATCTCTATGCACCTCAACCTGACACCATGATGATAAAGCGTTTACTACAGATGCACCAACTCCGTGAAGGCCTCCCGATACTTTGTAAGTGTTACTATCAAATTTTCCCCCAGCGTGCAAAACGGTCATAACAACTTCTAAAGTTGATTTCCCGGTTCTGTGCTGTGCTACTGGTATACCTCGGCCGTCGTCCTGAACGGAAACTGATCCATCAGCATGAAGAGTAACCAAAATGTTCTTACAAAAACCGGCCAAAGCCTCATCTACTGAGTTATCCACAATTTCATACACAAGATGATGGAAACCCCTATGTCCGGTATCACCAATATACATACCAGGACGCTTTCTTACCGCTTCCAGACCCTCTAAAACCTGAATGGATTCTGCATCATACTGGTTTTTTGTGCTTGAAAAGTTCATCTCTTCAGCCATGATTAGCTCGTCTCCTTAAAATTTAGGTGGTTATGCCTTAAATAAAATTCTTTTTTAATGCATTGAGGCTTCCATTGATGGTGATCATGTGTTTCCGTCATAAACACTTGGGACGGTAACTGCACTAAAAATTCCAAGAATACTGATTGGTTTTTTAAATCAAGCTCAGATAAAACATCATCCAAAATAAGATAAAAATCCCCGTTTCTTGTTTGTTTTAAAAGTGTCATTTGCGCCATCTTGAAGGATAAAATTATAAGGCGTTGTTGTCCTTGAGAGCAATGTGTTTTCGCATTTTTCTCATTAAAATAAAACTCAATATCGTGCCTATGGGCACCAAATAAAGAATAACCCACGCGTAATTCTGCTTCGCGTAATTGTTGCCATCGTTCCCAGTGGTAACCTTCTACTTTTTGATAAAGTTGGTCGTAGGAAGTATCAAAACTCACTCTTTGAGAAGATATTATGTAATAGATTTGTAGGAAATCCGATCCTTGAAAGAATTGATCCAAAACCTGATTCATCATGGGTTCAATTAAAGCTAGAAAATGTATTCTTCTTACTGTTAATAGGGTAGAATACTTGATAAAAAGAGGATTTATCGCCTTTAGTAACTGTTCGGTTTGTTCCTTTGTCTGAAGACCTTCCACAAAATTTTTCAGGATTTTATTCCGGTGCACAAGTGCCTTTTTATACTCACGAATCAAGATTTGGTTATCTTTGTTTAGGGATATTAAAGAATGGTCAGTAAGCATACGGCGATACTCCGATCCCATTTTTACGGAACTTAGGTGTTCTGGTACAAAAGTAACAACGCTGTTGTCCTCTAGTAACTCATCTATATTGACCCGTTTTCCGTTCTTACGATGATTTTTTGTTCTTCGATTCCGATCAATTGTAACGTCATAGCTTATTGTATAATTGCCGCAGTTAACGTGACCCTCTATATATGCGTGAGTGTGAGAAAAGCTAACCACATCATCGATTTGTAGTTCTCTTAAAAACATTCCGTTAAGTAACAAATAAATAGCTTCAACTAAATTGGTCTTACCAACTGCGTTTTCCCCAATAATTAAATTGAATTTCTCATTAAAGGTAAAATGGCTATTGATGTAGTTGCGATAGGAAATTAATTTTAAATCGGTTAGCGGCACTTTATACTTTCATTGGCATTACAATGTGTATATCGCTTTTACTACCATGACCTTTTATTTCCGAAGCTGATTCAGCTCCACTTAAATGCATTTCCACCTTCTCTTCTGAGATGGTAGATAGGCAATCTAAGATATACTTAGGATTAAAAGTAATGGTTTGCGGGGGACCCTTCAGTTCAATTGGTATTTCATCAACGGCATCACCAAATTCCAAACTATTGGTTTGAATACTTAATACTCCCGCATCAAAACGACAGTTAATGGCTTTTGATTTATGGCTTGAAAATAAGGAAACCCGTTTAATTGCCCCAATAACTTCATTTTTATCCATTACCGCAAAACTTTTGTGCTTAATCTCCAAGCTGCGATAATTGGGGAAATTCCCATCAAGCAAACGAATTCCCAACGTAATCCCAGGCTTGCGAACGAAAATTTGGGTGCCATCGCTAGCAATATCTAAGTGATCATTTGCATCGGAATCATCCAAAAGTTTCTTAATTTCTAAAATGCCTTTTTTGGGAATAATAATTCCATTTTTTATTGGTAACGGAATTTTTCCTTGATATTCCCAAAATGCAACCGCCAATCGATGACTATCAGTGCTTGCCATTTGAAGGTAACCATCACGATGGACAAAATATTCCCCCATCAAATGAGAACGCGCAGAGTCCGTTGCCATAGCATAGTCGGTTTTTCCAATGAGAGTTTTTAAAGCAACGGAAGGAATTTGTACCCATTCATTAGGTAAATTTAAAATAAAAACGGGATATTCTTCTGGAGGAATGCCAATAATTTTTGAATGGAATTTATCCTGTTGGATATCTAACCAATGATTTTGTTGCGTTGAGAGTCGTAAAGAGTGGGGCTTTAATTCTCTTATCACTTCAAATAGGGTTTTGGCCCCAACAGTTGCCACGCCCTCTTGAATAATCTCACAGTTGATTTCTCCAACCAAACTCACTTCTAAATCCGTAGCATATACCGACAAACTTTGACCCGACGCTTTAAGATACACATTAGTTAACTGCTGAGAGGTTGTTTTTCTTTCTACCACCGTTTGTGCTTGTGCTAAAATTTGTAATAAGGGTTTTTGTTCAAGCCGGATAAACATGGAGACCACCTCGCGTAATAAAAATGATCATAATTACTATAAATAAAAATTTTTAAAATAGTTGTCGTCGTTGTCTTGTTGAAAACCTAGCAAAATAGATAAACCTTTGTAAATACAAAGAATTTCGTGGGGAAAACTTTTGGATATCTGTAGGTATTATCTCATACAACTTATGGGATAAAAAATTCCACAAAAATGTAAACAGACTTTTCCACAGGTTTTTACACAATCCCCATTCACAGCCCTGTGATATTGTGGATTTGATTTGTTAAGTCTTCGATATCATTGCGAATATTGGCATCTGTAGCCTGTAGATATTGTACCTTTTCAATAGCATTCATAACGGTGGTGTGATCACGATTGCCAAAATGACGCCCAATTTCCACAAAGGACTTATTTAGGTGTTTTTTAATCAGATACATTGCAATTTGACGCGGAATTACAATTGGTTTGGCCCGAGAGGAGGATTTCAGGTCGTTAATGGATATCTTAAAGTGATCGGAAACCAGTTTGAGAATGTCATCGATGGAAAGAGAATTCTGTGATTCTTGGGAAATTAGGATTCTTTTGGTGAGTTGGATATCAATGGGTACCCCTTGTAATTCAGAAAACATTTTTAGTGTTTTAAGGGCCCCCTCAATTTCCCTAATCGATCGTTTTGCTACTTTTGCTATATAAGCAACAACATCATCACTTAATTTTATTTGCATTTGTTCGGCTTTGTAACGAAGAATGGCCATCCTGGTTTCCACATCCGGCATCGTAATATCCACGGTTAGTCCCCATTCTAAGCGTGATCGGTTTCTGTCCTCTAGCTTGAGAATGTCTTTAGGACGACGGTCTGAGGCCAAAATAATCTGTTTTTTCTTTTCGATGAGCGAGTTAAAAATATGAAAGAATTCTTCTTGAGTTGCCTCTCCCTTTCCAATGAACTGAATGTCGTCAAACAAAAGCACGTCCACTTGATCCCGATACTTGTGACGAAAACTTTCTGTTTTCTTGTTTCGCATTGCCACTATGAACTCGTTCAGGAAACGTTCCGCCTGCATGTAGACAATCCGAGTATGAGGACTATGGGAGAGAATTTCATGGCCTACGGCATGAAGTAGGTGGGTTTTTCCCATTCCTACTGGGCCACAAATCAGCAGTGGATTATATCCTCCACTACCAGGGTTTCGGGCGACATTGTAGCAGGCTGCGTGGGCAAATTCCGAATTGCGACCAACGACAAAGTTAGAAAAAGTAAAGTTGGGATCTAAAAAGTCTGCCCTTCGATAAGAGGGAGATAGATGATCACCGATCTGTATTGAAGATGAAGAGGTTGGTATTTCCTCATGAGGCAAGTTCACAAGATTTTGGTAACCATTATCTTCGCTTTTATTAACCACAACGTCGATCAAAATGTCGGGATTAATGGCTCGCGCTTCAATGTAAATGCTATCCATTAAATTTTCTAAAATATGGTAACGATAAAAATCAGAGGGGACCTCTAAAACCAAACAAGGGCCTTGAGGCTTTTCTACAATCTTTTGAGCCTTCACTGGAGCAAGCCAAGATTCGAGGGTTTTATTATTCGGATTTTTGCTGAGCAAATGGCTTTTGAGAACCTCCCAAAATTCTAAGGTTAGTGGTGCTACATTTTGACTGTGTATTTCTTGAGAATGTTCCATGATTATTTTTGTCTAACAAGGCAAAACGTTGCGATCAACGGTTGACCTCAATGCCGCGTGTGAGATAGTCTATTCCCCCTTGGAGGCAGAAATCATGAAACGAACATACCAACCCCATAATCGACGACGGAAAAAGGTGCATGGTTTTAGAGCACGAATGTCTACAAAAGATGGACGTGAGGTTTTATCAAGACGTCGGGCTAAAGGTCGAAAGCGTCTTTCCATTTCAGTAAGTGGAAAATAAGAACCGATTTCAATCACCACGGTTAATCATTACGAAAATAAAAAAGAACGGAAAGAAAATTAGATTGCAGCCATGGATATGTGTTTACGTTTTACAAGATTTGGATTTGGATATTCGTCAGCACCTTTATTTCTCCTTGAATGGCAGGTTCTTAAATGCTGTTCGGAGGAATCGTATCAAAAGGATGTTTCGGGCCGCCTGGCGTGGTCTACCAGAGGGAACACATGGTTATGTTTGTTTAATAAAAAAATTAAGTGCTGAGGAGCGACAGAAATTGGATCAAATGACATCGACTCAAGTTTATAAACTGTTAAAATCCTATGAATTTGGTAAAAGTAGTAAAAATTAGTGCTCTCGATATACAAAGAATGTTACAGACGGGTTTGATTTTCTTAATTCGTTGTTACCAGGTTTTATTATCACCCATTTTGGGGGGAAAATGCCGCTTCTACCCATCCTGCTCTCAATATGGGGTGGAAGCTATCCAAAAAAGAGGACCATTCAGTGGTGTGTTTCTGATTGTGAGGCGATTGTTGCGTTGTCACCCTTGGGGCGGTTTTGGTTATGATCCAGTTCCAGAACCAGAAAAAGATAAGGTAACGAAGTAGTAGTAGAGCGATGGAAGGACCAGTTTTTGATAAAAAGTTGTTTTTGCTGTTAATTGGAGTAGGACTTGTTTTTATTATTTGGCAAAAGTATTTGGAATATAAATATCCAGAATTTTACACTAAAAAGTCTGTGGCTCCATCAACAACAGAGTCACCCTCTGGTAACAAAGAGGTGAACCCTGGCGCTTCACAAGTGACTGAGCAGAAGGGGCCAACTCAGATAGAACTAAACACAGCGCAGCTTCAACCGAGTGAGCGGTTTATCATCAAAACCCTGCACTGGGAAGGGGTTATTTCAAATATTGGTATGGGTGTTGAACAGCTTCAGGATTTGCGTTTTACCGATCGCGATAATCGTCCTATTTTTTATTCTGAGCTTCCTTTGTTTCGCGTCGTTGATCTTGATACTCTTCATCCATTGGTGTTTCAGGTCAAAAAGGTTGAAGAAAACCATTATGAAGGAAGGACCCAGTTTCCTGGGGGAACAGAGCTTATTCGCCATATTCGGATCAATCCCGCGTTGGGTACATTGGACATTACAACGGAGTTAAAACATGTGACACCAAGTTTTAAAGGATACGCCATACAGTTTGGGGATGTGATTAAGCCACAGGAGGGGAGTTCCTTTTTTGCGCCAAGTATGGATTTTCAGGAGTTTGTGATTCGCCACGAGAGCACAGTAGAGCGTTTTGTTTTATCCTCTCTTGAGGAAAAAACCTTTTCTATGGTGGATTTATTTGCACTTTCAAGCCATTATTTCACTGTAGCTTTGATTGATGCCTCGAACTTGTTACCCATGGGAACCATTAAACCATCGATTAATCAGGCCTTCGCCTATTTAAGATACGTTATGCCTCCTGCGGGGAGTGTCAATAGTTGGAAAATTCAGGCCTACATTGGTCCGAAGTCGTATGAACAATTAGCCAATGTTAGTGAAGCGCTTACTAATGTTATTGATTTTGGCTGGTTTTCCACTATTGGAAGCTATCTTTTAAAATTGTTAAAGTGGGCCTACAGTTGGGTTGGCAATTGGGGTTGGGCCATTGTTGTGTTAACAATAATAGTTCGGATATTAGTGCTGCCCTTTGCCATTATTTCCTATAAAAGCATGAAAAAAATGCAGTTAATCCAACCAAAATTACAGGCGTTACGAGAAAGATATAAAGATGATCCTGTGGCCTTGAACCGTGAAACCATGCAGTTAATGAAAAATGAGAAGGTCAATCCTTTGGGTGGATGTTTACCAATGTTGTTGCAAATGCCTGTTTTTTTTGCCCTATATCAGGTATTAAGTCACTCTATTGAACTTTATAAGGCACCTTTTATTTTTTGGATTACTGACTTGTCGGTGAAGGATCCTTATTTTGTGTTACCGATTTTGATGGGGGTTGTCCTGTATATCCAACAAAAAATTACACCGACCACAATGGATCCGCAACAGGCTAAGATTATGGAGTGGATGCCCATTATTTTTACGGTTTTTACCCTGGGGTTGCCATCCGGGCTGACATTATATATTTTGGTAAGCACTTTGTTCGCACTAATACAACAGAAGCTATTTATGATGGAACGCAAACGGGAGGTTACACAATGAATTTTTTTAAGAAGATTTTCGGTTCTGATAATCCGGAAAATTTGGATGCTCGCGGGCTCATTGAGAGTGTTGCTAAAGGTTTAATTAAAGCGGGAGGATTCGAACTTGATGTTACCGTTACTCAAGAAACGAAGGGAGATCAACAGTATATATCGGTTGAGTTTTTTGGGAAGGACGAAGGGTTACTCTGTCAAAAGGATGGGCAAATTTTGGATGCCCTTCAAATTTTTCTAAAAAGAGTTTTGCAAAACCGCATGCCTGATAAGGATATGAACATAGTTGTGGACGCTGCGGGATTTTCTGAAGAAAACCAAAAAGAATTGGAGGCGTTGGCGGATCGTCTGAGAAACGCGGTTTTGACTCGAAAAAAACCGGTGTATTGCCGAGCCTTGCCTCCTAAGGATCGACGTATTATTCATCAATATCTCTCATCAGATCATCGAATACGCACACGATCCATTGGGGAGGGAACCTTTAAGAAAATAAAAATCTTTTTGGCCAATCAATCCGATGAGCCAAATTACCAAACTTCGCGAACATGATGTTATTTGTGCGCTAAGCACTCCAGCAGGTGTTAGTGGGATTGCCGTTGTTCGCGTGAGCGGACCGGGATCTTGGGAGTTAGCTCGGACTATAACCAAGTGGGGCGAGCAGGAAATTGTACCTCGTCAGACCTATTTAAGGTGGTTTTATGATCTAGAGGACGGTGAGCCTTTTGATCAGGGGCTTATTGTTTTTTATCAGGATAAAAGCAGCTACACAGGACAAGAAAGTGTGGAATTTTTTCCCCATGGTAGCCCCGTGATTGTGGAGCGCCTGTTATTTCAGTTGTGTCAGAAGGGTGCTCGAATTGCTGAACCCGGGGAGTTTACCTTTCGGGCCTTCTTGAATGGACGGCTTGATCTCGTACAGGCAGAAGGGGTTTTGCACGTAATTGAATCCCAGTCTGTGGAACAGGCAAAGCAAGGATTGAGGCATTTACGTGGAGTCTATTCTCAAAAGTTGTCCATGTTGGAACAGCAGTTGGTTCGCGTGTTGGCTCATATGGAGGCAGATATTGATTTTGCGCTTGAAAATTTGACCACCGCATCACAGGAGCAACTAAGAGAGTGGATGACTTCAGTGGCAGTTCAGCTAGATGAAATGCTGCAAGGAGCGCAGAAGGGTCGCATCTTAAAGGAGGGGGTGCATGTTTTATTGATGGGTCCTCCCAACTCGGGAAACTCAACGCTTTTGAACAACATTTTGGGAGAGGAAAAGGCAATTGTATCGCCTATCGCGGGAACTACCCGTGATGTCATTGAGGGCTCTATTTTAATTGAAGGGGTGAGGTTTTATTTTTATGACACAGCAGGTATTCGCCAGAACTCTTCTGATGAAATCGAGGGTGTTGGTATTAAAAAGGCCTTAGATCTTACTCGGCGTGTTGATCTTATTTTTCTTATTCTCAATCCCCATGTGGATATTCACTTTTCAGAATTTCATTTTTTGACCGATCTCAACGTGCCCGTGATTACCCTTTTTACCCATCGAGATCTCGGTGAAAGGCGGGTATCCACTCCTGAATATTCACTGAGTACTCACTGGATATCCAATCTCAAATCAGATGAGGCTAAGGCTTTGGTCGTGGGTCTTTTAAAGGAGCAGTTCTTAACTCGATGTCCCAGGGATCTTTCATTAATGGTTCATGTGCATCAGGAAGCAGCCCTTCAAAAGGCGAGAGAGCATTTAAAGGTGGCCGTTGGGCTTATGGATCAGCATGTTGGAACGGAGATTATTTCTTTGGAAGTTCGAGAGGCGTTGTATTGCATACAAAAGGTGTTGGGAAAACATTTTGACGATGATATTTTGGATCAAATTTTTTCTGAATTTTGTATTGGTAAATAAATTTAATTTTGATTAAAAGAGTTGCGACTTACGGATTTCGGTGGGCGAAGGTTTTGGTTTTTTGTTGTTTGGGGTAGGGTGACATATGATGGGTCAGGATCATTTTGATATCATTGTGGTAGGCGGTGGGCATGCAGGCATTGAAGCCGTTGCTGCTGCAGATCGTTTAGGGAAGAGGGTGGCATTGGTAACGCCGGATATATCCCGTATTGGGGTAATGTCTTGTAATCCGGCCATTGGCGGGCTGGCCAAGGGTCACATGGTACGGGAAATTGATGTGTTGGGTGGCGTAATGGGCCTTGCGGCTGATGCTTGTTGTATCCAATTTAAGAGATTAAATGCCAGTAAAGGTCCGGCGGTTCGTGGGACCCGCATGCAAGAGGATAAGGATCTTTATGCTCGTTTTATGTTGAATTATTTGCGAGCACTTCCAAATGTTACCCTGATTCAGGGAGAGGTTAAGGCGGTTATTCTTGAAGGGACCCGTTGTGTCGGGGTGGTTCTCCATGATGGCGCGCAAATTCGTTCGAGAGCCGTAGTTTTGACAACCGGGACGTTTATGAATGCCATTATGTATACGGGTTTAAAGGGTGAAGAAGGGGGACGAGCAGGGGAAAAGGCAACAAAAGGCTTGAGTGATCAGTTGCGTAGTCTTGGTTTTGATGTGAGGCGGTTAAAGACAGGAACGCCTGCCCGACTTGATCGAAACTCAATTCGATGGGAGATTTTGGAGCCGCAAAAGGGAGATGATCGGTTTTATCCGTTTAGTTTCCGTTCACCCAAACAGGTACAGCTACCCCAGGTGCTGTGTTATATCAGTCGAACGACCCCAGAAACCCATGATATTATCCGAAAAAATTTACACTTGTCTCCGATGTTTCAGGGAATCATTGAGGGGGTAGGTCCGCGCTATTGTCCCAGTATTGAGGACAAGGTGACGCGATTTTCTGATCGGGACTCTCATCTGACCTTTTTAGAACCCGAGGGACTCAATACTAACTCCATTTACCTTCAGGGGATTTCTACTTCATTACCAGCTGAAATACAGGATCAGTTTTTGCGAACCATACCCGGTTTAGAAAACGTTAACGTTTTAAGATACGGGTACGCGGTAGAATATGATTTTATTGTACCGACCCAAATTTTCCATAGCCTGGAAACTCGCTACATAAAAAATTTGTTTTTAGCTGGTCAAATTAATGGAACCAGTGGTTATGAAGAGGCTGCGGCCCAAGGCATTTTGGCGGGAATTAATGCCGTTAGGGCTATTGAGAATAAGCCTCCTTTTATTCTGACCCGGGATCAGGCGTATATGGCAGTTTTGGTGGATGATTTGGTCACTAAGGGAACTAATGAGCCCTATCGTATGTTAACCTCCCGTGCTGAGCATCGTTTGGTTTTGCGTGAAGACAATACTCTTGACCGGTTAGGGGAGATTTCAATTAAGGAGGGATTGGTATCGGCTGATTTGATGGAGCTTATTTTATCCCATCGGCAAAAGCGTGAACGTCTTTTGATGGAGCTTGGGACCCACAAGTTAACCCCAAAACAGTGGGTTCAAGAAATGTTGGTTGCCAAAGGATCAACCCCCTTATTAAAGGCTGTTACCTATGAAGAAATTCTGCGAAGGCCAGAAATTTCTTGGCAGGATTTATATGATTTAGGATGGAATGAGGGTCTTTATGAGCCGGACATTGCTGAAGCTGTGGAAATTGAGGTTAAATACAGTGGATATATTAGACGGCAGAATGAACTGATTGCTCAGATGAAACGTTATGAAGAAATGTTGTTGCCAGAAAATCTTGATTACAGTCTTGTGAGGGGCCTTTCGAAGGAGGAAGTGGAAAAGCTTTCTACTGTGCGTCCCCGAACTTTGGCGCAGGCTAGTCGGATTAGTGGGGTTAATCCTAGCGCGATTCAATGTTTAATGGTTTACTTAAAAATGCTGGGGAAAAGAAATTATGAAGGCAGCAGGGAGCAATGTATTTAACAAGGGGAATAATCAGGAGAGCCCTTCTTATGAAGCCGATATGTCTCGTCTTAAGGAGTGGTTTCCCGACCTATCCTCCTCAGGGGTTTTTGGCCAACTGCTTCAGTTTCGTGGGTTGCTTGATCGATATAACCAAAAGTTAAATCTGGTTTCCGATAGGTCACTTCAGCAGGCTGCTCAAATTCACTTTGCTGATTCTATATTGGGTAGCCGTTTGATTGTGGAACGGGGCGGGGTTCAAGGATCGATTTATGATTTTGGTTCTGGAAATGGTTTCCCTGGGATTGTTATGGGAATTTTATATCCACAGCTTCAGGTTCGTTTGGTTGATGTGGATGTGCGAAAGTGTGAGTTTTTAAAAGTCGTAGTTTCAACATTGGATTTAAAAAATGTATCTGTTATTAATCAAAATGTTACGGAATTGGGACCGCAATCCGTTCCGTTTGCAGTGTCTCGAGGGTTTGCGAACCTGTCACGGTCATTATTAGCGGCTCGAAAGATCTTTTCCTTGGGAGGGAAATATTTTCATTTCAAATCAGAGGAGTGGGTCCGTGAGGTATCTGAAATACCTACGGCCCTATGTCCTTTTTGGACACCAGAATTATTGGGGGAATATCAAATTCCTGGTCACACCGGGAAGATGTTTATTGTCAAGACCATTCGCAGTCAGCGTTTAGAATAACTAATTATTAAAACATAATCCGCCGTTGGAGGTTTAATTATCATTTTGATTGATGATTTGTTTTTTGTTAAACAGAGCAGCAAATCATCTTTTAACAGAGGGAGTAGCAATGAGAAATTTAGTTATAATAGCGGTTGGGTGTTTGGGTCTTGTGTTGTTTAGCAGTTCGCTAGTAACCGGAAAAAACCGGATTGAAACGGAATGCACGTATGAGTTTGATAGGTTTGTGGAGTCGGTTATTTCTGAAGGAGTTTATCAAATTACATGTATGACATCTGATAGAAGAAGGGCTTTTCATTTACAAAATTTGGGTGATCGGGACAGAAAGAAAAGATTTATATTTACTGTAGAGAGGAATGGTGTTTTGGATTATGAACTAAGTGATATATTAGAATGCAAGATTATAGAAGAGATAGATTGTTCTAAAAAATCAGATGATTGTTTTATTAATCCCGTTAAACAAGTTCGTTTTGCCGTGTCCGACCATAAAAATACGTGTGAAAAAATAAAAAAACTAGGTATGTTTTGAAAAATGAGGAGGGGAACCTTAATTTTCTAGACGAAACCAAATCGGGTCCATTTAAGTTGTATTGTGTAAACACAGCAAGAAACGAGTTAGTTGAAATTGCCGCATGTTTTGCTGATGAAAATGGTGATAAATTTGAGGAATTTATTCGTGTTGGCACATCAATCCGTTCGGGGTTTAAGTAGTAGAAATCCCAAAAAGGGGTGAGAACGAAAACGTTTTAGTGGGCTTTTTGGTTCCACGTGGAACTTCTTTACAATGCCCCATCTAGAACGATTTTAATTTATTTATTGGTTCACTTCTATAGGCTCACTTCCCCAACAATAAGGGGCGAGGGAGACCTTTAATGGTTGTTTTTAGCGCCTTCTCCATGGAAGATTTTAACCAAACCCGTCTTTTGACTCTCGATTCGCTCATATTTTAACCGATAGTGTGCCGCTAGGTAATCGCGGTAGGCAAACTCCAGGTTTTGTTTTGATGCATAATAGTTGGATTTTTCTTTTTGTAGCGAGTGGCGGCCAGGTTCTTTTGCTGATTCTTGATAAATTTTTTGCGCCGATAAGTATGTATCTTGTGCCGCAGCAAGCTTTTGTTGTTTCGATTCGAGATCGCGCAGCGATTCCAAATACGTCATATCGGAGCGGTAGGCCTCTGGGTCGATCTTGCGACGACAAGCATTAACTAACAGAAATGTACCCAAAATGAATAGATTTACATAAAGTAATTTTTGTTTTCTTTGTGACATAGTTGCTTATGATTGGTTTGTTCCACGTAGAACATCGGGAAAAAATAAAAAAACTTGAAAAGAAAGAAAAAAGGGGTTCTCTTAAAGTCGAGGTGGTGCCATGAAGATAATTTGTGTGGCCAATCAAAAGGGTGGAGTTGGAAAAACGACGACTGCAGTAAACCTGTCTGCTGCTCTTGCCGAGCGAGGCAAGAAGGTTCTGTTAGTGGACCTGGACCCTCAGGGCAATGCCAGTTCGGGATTGGGGTTGAAGCGCCAGGATTATCAAGAGCTCAACATTTACCAAGTATTAATTGGTGAAGCTCAAATAACTGAAGCTACCTATCCAACAGGACGATCGGGACTTTTTATCGCTCCGGCAAACCCTGATTTGGTTGGGGCCGAGCTAGAGCTTATTGATTTGCCCGATCGGGAGTATCGATTAAAACAGGCCTTGAAAGCGGTTGAAAATCACTTTGATTTTTGTTTAATTGATTGTCCGCCCTCGTTGGGCCTGTTAACGGTCAATGCCCTTACAGCAGCGCATAGCTTTTTAGTGCCACTTCAGTGCGAGTACTATGCTTTAGAGGGATTGAGTCAATTATTAAACACAGCGGGTCTCATAAAAAAGAATTTTAATCCCCACTTGATGATTGAAGGGATCTTACTAACCATGTTTGACACGCGTAATAATTTGAGCCATCAGGTTGTTCAAGAAATACAGGCCCATTTTGACGACAAGGTTTTTAAGGCGATTATTCCGCGCAATGTCCGACTTTCGGAGGCTCCCTCTCATGGCAAATCCATTCTTGATTATGATGGAAGGTCGGTTGGTGCATTAAAATATTTAGAGTTGGCTGATGAACTTTTGAACAAAATGCGACTAACATCATCAGTAGTAAGTGAGTCTCGAGTATGAAAGGTGATAATTCCACTCAGCCATCGAAAAATAAGAGGGTTTTAGGAAGAGGAATTAGCAGTCTCCTTGGTGTTACAAACACATTGGACAACCAACTGACTACTCATTTGGATATCCAACAGGGCATCGATGCACAGAGAATATGGAAAATACCCATTGAAAAGATAAAGCCTTCTCCTTGGCAGCCGCGTCAGACCTTTAAACAGGAAGAGCTCAACGAGCTTGCCGCCTCAATTAAAGAAAAAGGGGTAATTCAGCCCATTGTTGTTCGTCAGGAAGGCGATTTCTTCGAGCTGATTGCTGGTGAGCGTCGATGGCGGGCAGCACAAATGGCAGGGCTTCATGAATTGCCGGCCATTATTAAGAACTATGACGATATCGAGAGCTTAGAGGTTGCGATTATTGAAAATATTCAGAGGTCCAATTTAGATCCGATTGAGGAGGGGCTCGCCTACCAGAAATTAATGGGTCAATTTGGTTTAACTCAAGCCCAAATAGCCCAAAAAGTTGGCAAAGATAGAGCAACGATCGCCAATCTTTTGCGATTACTCACGTTACCGCCTTCGGTTCAAGAGCATTTGAGGAAAGGGTTACTATCAACGGGACATGCTAAGGTATTGTTAGGCTTATCTGATAGCAAGGAAATTGAGCATTTTGCAAGCCTCATCATTTCAAAAGGGCTTTCTGTAAGACAGCTAGAAAGGCTCATTAAATCCGTCAGAACGGACGAAGGCCCAAAGACACGCTCTGGCCTTGTGGGTTCACTAGAAGGAGCTCGTATCAATCTGTCGGACTCTATAAAGTCGGATTCTGTAAATACGAAACGAATCCAAAATCGATTAAGCCAAGTTCTTGGCACTAAGGTGGAATTAAAACAGTATTCTGATCATGGCCAGTTGATTATTTACTATTTTTCTTCCGATCAATTAAGTGAAATCGTGGAGAAACTGGGTGGGTAACAATGCTTAAGGAAACGCAAGAAAGTCTTCTCGCTGAGGGAGTAAAAATTGAAGGAAAGCTCATTTACCAAGGCGTTCTCAAGGTGGCAGGAATTTTTGAAGGTGACATTTATTCAAGTGACACCCTAATTGTCCTACCCACTGCCCTTGTTCGTGCAAACATAGAAGCCGATCAAGTCCTTATCGCGGGCAAAGTTGAAGGAAACATATTTGCAAAAACTCGAGTGGAAATATATTCTTCTGGTTACCTAAAAGGAACCATTCAAACGCCTGTTCTTTCCATTGAAGAGGGTGGAGTCTTCGAAGGTGCGTCGAGCATGACAAGACTTGACCTTTCGCCAAATAGCCCTTAATCAAAAACTCTAAATTGTGCTTGGAGGCGTTTAAATGGAAGTTCTCCAGTTGTTAGGTTTTAACCAAACGTTTTATATTCAGTTTGCGATTAGCCTACTCACGTTAATTTTTTTAACGAATGTGATTTTCCGCCAATTTCATCTTTTGCACTTAGAGCGAATTGCTCAAACAACAGGTAATGAGTTGGAGGCTCTTCAATTAAAAGAAAAAGTTGAAATTCAGAGGAAGGAGTATGAAAAGCGGCTGCTTGAGTTAAATGAGCAAATTACTCAAATATTCCAACGGGAGAAAGAGAAGGCAAAATTGACACAAAACGAGATTGCCCAAAATGTAAAACAGCAGATTGAATCACTACAAAAAAAGAACAAAGAACTATTGTTAAACGTAAAACAGGACTTTTTAAGCCAAAGGGATCGCTTGTTGGAAGAATTTAGCGAACTCATTTATAAAAAGCTAGTAACCTAACATGAATCGATTTTTTAGAGTGAGGATGAATATTTTATTATACTTACTTGTCGTAGCTCTTTGTGATATGGCATATGCTGGAGGTGGCGCAGGAGAGGGTTGGACCGAACATGCCACTCGAACTTTAATTTTTCAAGCCGTTAATTTTTCGATTTTGGTTGGGGGGCTGATCTATTATCTTCGTCGACCTGTTGTGGACTATTTTAAACAGCGAGCGGCTCAGTATTATGAGGTTTCTTCACGAGCAAGAGAGCAACTAACAAAGGTACGACAGGAAATGTCTGATCTTCAAAAACAGATAACCAAGCTTGAAATGACCTGGCAAGATTCCATTTTAAAAGCGCAAGGGGATGCCGCTGAGATGCGCAACAAAATGGTTCAACAAGCCCAAGAGACGGCACAAAAAGCCATTTCTGATTTTCAAAGGGCGATGGAGATTGAAAGAAACAGCGCACTCGAATCTCTAAAAAAAGAATTTATTGAGCATGTGGCTAAGGATGTGGAGCGCCGTCTTGCCACACAGCTCACCAAAGAACAACATCGGCTTTTACAAACCCGATCCAATAAATCAATAGAGGAAACACATTTATGAAAAAAACTGATGGGGTCATTCTCTCTAGACGTTATGCAAGGGCCCTATTCCAAAAATCTCGTGAGGAAGGCATTTTGGAACAAACTTTAGATGAACTGCAGACCCTAAATCTCGCATTTAGTAGTGATGATCTTTATAACAAAATTCCTATTTCGAAGCCTCTTCAAAAAGAAATTTCCGACTTACTAAGTAACAATGGGTTAAAATGCACCAAATTAGTAGCCCAGTTTTTAAAGTTACTTTTAGCAAACAACAGGATCCAATTACTGCCTCTTATTGTAAAAGAGTTCCAGAGCCTTTGTGATGGGCATCACGATTTGGTTAGGGGAACATTAATTACAGCGGCAGAAATCGATGCTGATCAAATAGCAAAAATTCAGGAAATTGTTACCAGGAAGATCGGCAAGCGGGTGATCTTTGAGCACCGATATGACCCAAATATACTGGGAGGGGTTATTGCAAGGGTTGGAGGATGGACTTTTGATGATTCTTTAAGAAGGCATTTAAATGTCTTAACTCAAAAATTGTTAAACTAATTAAAGGAGAGTCATGGAAACGCAAATTAGAGCAGATGAAATCAGTAAGTTACTAAAGCAAAAGATAGAGGCGTTTGAGAAACAAGTGGAAGTTGCAGAGACGGGAACCGTCATTGCCGTTGGTGATGGGGTCGCCCGCGTTTACGGTTTAGAAAATGCACAAAGTGGGGAAATGGTTGAGTTTCCCGGACCGATTTATGGAATGGTTTTAAATCTCGAAGAAACAACGGTCGGCGTTGTGATCTTAGGAGATGACCGGTATATACGAGAGGGTGATTCGGTAAAGCGAACCGGTAAAATTGTTGAGGTGCCTGTTGGTGAAGGCCTTTTGGGAAGGGTTGTGAATGCATTAGGACAGCCTCTTGATGGAGCGGGACCTGTGGTTTCTCCACATAGAAGGCGCGTAGAGGTGAAGGCTCCAGGGATTGTGTATCGGCAGCCGGTTCATGAGCCATTACAAACGGGCATAAAAGCGATCGACTCGATGATCCCCATCGGAAGAGGACAAAGGGAGCTGATTATTGGGGATCGACAGACAGGAAAAACGGCGATTGCCATTGACACAATTATCAATCAGAAGGGACAAAATGTTCATTGTTTTTACGTGGCCATTGGGCAGAAACAATCCACGGTTGCCCTTGTTGTGGAAAAACTGAGACAGGCCGGAGCGATGAGTTACACCACCGTTGTTGTGGCTTCTGCATCAGATCCTGCGCCCCTGCAATTTTTGGCTCCTTACTCGGGAACCGCCATGGCCGAATATTTTCGCGACTCTGGCCGTCATGCCCTTATTGTTTATGATGACCTAACGAAGCAGGCTCAAGCCTATCGTCAAATGTCATTGTTGCTTAGAAGGCCGCCAGGTCGGGAGGCTTACCCCGGGGATATTTTTTATTTACATTCAAGGTTACTTGAGCGCGCAGCAAAGATGTCGAATGAGGCGGGTGCTGGGTCTTTGACTGCCTTACCAATTATTGAGACGCAGGCTGGTGACATTTCGGCGTATATTCCCACTAACGTGATTTCCATTACTGACGGTCAAATATTTTTGGTGTCCGATTTATTTTATAAGGGAATACGTCCAGCGATTGACGTAGGTAAGTCTGTGTCTCGGGTAGGAGGTGCGGCTCAGATTAAGGCAATGAAACAAGTCGCAGGTACCCTAAAACTAGAGTTGGCTCAGTTTCGGGCCTTGGAGGCATTTGCTGCTTTTGCCTCTGACCTAGATGCAGCTTCTCAGAAGCAGTTAGCTAGGGGCCGTCGATTGGTTGAACTGTTGAAACAAAGCCAATATTCACCTTATCCGGTGGAAGAACAGGTTGCAGTGATTTGGGTAGCAACTAACGGATACCTAGACGATGTCGCGGAAAACAGGATCAAGGATTTTGAATTTCGGTTCCTGGAGTTTTTAAGGTCCAAACACAACGCGGTTCTTAAAACCTTAGCTGAAAAGAAGGCCATTACGGACGAAATTAAGGCTGGTCTGAAAAGTGCGGTTGAGGAGTTTAAGGTTGTTTACAAAGCGGAAAAGTAGGGTTTTGCGGCTATGCCAAGCTTAAAGGACATTCGTAATCGAATAGAAGCAACAAAGAACACCCAACAAATTACCAAAGCGATGAAATTAGTGGCCGCAGCCAAGTTACGAAAGGCCCAACACCAAATTGTTAACATGCGGCCCTATGCGTACTCCTTGATTAAAGTTATAGAAGCTTTGGCGTCAGATCCTAGCTTGAATCATCCGTTTCTTAATCCTCCTGCTAGGGAGGGTAAAAAGAACTTACTATTAGTTGTTATTACCAGTGATCGTGGTCTTTGTGGCTCATTTAACAGCCAGATCATAAGGTACACGGATTCTTTTTTGCGAGAAAAACATCAGAATTATCAAACAATTGATATTGTCTTTATTGGTCGCAAAGGAGCGGAGTATTTTGCCAAGAAGCAAGTAAGGACGGTTGAAGTGATTCAACGTTTGGATCGCGATATCTCTTACAATATGGCAAAAGTATTTGCTCTAAAAATAATGGATTATTATTTAAAGGGAACGTACCAAGAAGTTAAGTTCATTTATAATGAGTTTAAGTCTGCCATTTCTCAAAAAGTGATTTGTGAGCATATAATACCTGTGTTACCGAACAATGTGGAATCGATGAGTGGTGTGGAATATAAGTTTGAACCCTCGAAGGAACATATTCTCAATGAATTGTTGGAGAAGCATTTTATTTTACAAACTTACCGATGCTTGTGTGAAAGTGTTGCGGCTGAGCATGGAGCTCGTATGACCGCCATGGAAAATGCTACCAACAACAGTAAGGAGCTAATTTACAAACTGACTTTAACTTATAATAAACTGCGCCAGGAGAAGATCACCACTGAACTTATTGAAATTGTCAGTGGTGCTGAAGCGTTGTAATTAGAAAAAAGGAGAGTGTTATGGTGGAGAGTTTTGGTAAAATTAAACAGGTTTTCGGTCCTGTTGTTGATGTGGAGTTTGACGGCGAGCTTCCCCCAATCAACACTGCTTTACGTGTTACCAATCCTGCAATTAATGATAAGCCATTTAATTTGGTATTGGAGGTGGCTCAGCATTTGGGTGATTCGGTGGTTCGAACCATTGCAATGGATGCAACGGAGGGATTGGTGAGAGGGGCTCGAGTCAAAAATACAGGTAAAATGATTCAAGCTCCTGTCGGCGAAGAGGTTCTTGGCCGTATTATTAATGTTGTGGGAGAACCCATTGATGAAGCAGGAGATTTGAAGGCCAAGGAGTACTGGGATATTCATCGTAGTGCGCCGAAGTTTCAAGATCAGTCAACTAAGGCAGAGATGCTGATGACGGGAATTAAGGTGATAGATCTTCTTGCTCCGTATGCAAAAGGAGGAAAGATCGGATTATTTGGTGGTGCAGGTGTTGGCAAAACGGTTTTAATTCAAGAACTCATTCGAAATATTGCAACAGAACATGGTGGTTATTCGGTTTTTGCGGGAGTTGGGGAGCGCACCAGAGAAGGTAACGATTTGTGGAGAGAGATGAAAGAATCTGGAGTTATTAGTAAGACGGCCCTTGTTTATGGTCAAATGAATGAGCCCCCAGGAGCACGAGCCAGAGTTGCACTGACTGGATTAACGGTGGCAGAGTATTTTAGAGATGTGAAAAACCAGGATGTGTTGTTCTTTATTGACAACATATTTCGTTTCACTCAGGCAGGAGCAGAGGTGTCAGCCCTGTTAGGGCGTATTCCTTCGGCAGTTGGTTATCAACCGACCTTGGGAACGGAAATGGGAGCAATGCAAGAAAGGATTACGTCGACTAAAAAGGGGTCTATTACATCAGTACAGGCCGTTTATGTTCCCGCAGATGACTACACGGATCCTGCACCAGCAACGACATTCACCCACTTAGATGCCACTACTAACTTGGATAGAGAAATTGCGGCATTAGGAATTTATCCTGCGGTACATCCTCTTACTTCCACATCGCGACTTTTAGAACCGTCAATAGTGGGAGAGGAGCATTATCAGGTGGCTCGCGGAGTTCAGGCGGTTTTGCAGCGCTATCGAGAGCTCCAAGATATTATTGCTATCTTAGGGATGGACGAGTTAAGTGAAGAGGATAAACTTGTGGTGAACCGGGCGCGTAAGATTCAACGATTCCTTTCCCAGCCGTTCTTTGTGGCCGAACAGTTTACGGGGTTACCAGGGCGTTATGTTGATATTAAGGATACCGTCAAAGGATTTAAAGAGATCCTTGAGGGTAAACATGATCACTTACCAGAGCAGGCCTTTTATATGGTTGGTACCATTGAGGAAGTTTTAGAAAAGGCCAAAAAATTAATGTAATAAACTTACAGACTGTCGAGGAAGACTGTGTTTAAATTGACGATAGTAACCCCAGATCGCAGTGTGATTCAAAACGCTGAAGCAGAGGATTTAGTTGTTACCGGCTTTTCGGGAGAATTAAACATTCTACCTGGCCATACTCCTTTAATGACTCTGCTTCGTCCCGGAAGGCTAGTCTATCGGTTAAGTTCTGGTAAATCCAACACCTATTTTGTGAACTGGGGATATTGTCAGGTACAGAAGGATGAGGTCTTAGTGCTGGCCGAGTTGGCGAAAACCAAGGAAGAATTAGACAAAGCAAAAATCCAGGAAAGGCATCAAGAATTAACCGGACAATTGCAAAGCCAATCCGTATCTGAGTTAGATTATGAGCGATTAATGAATGAGCTAGAGGAAGCACGAGCGGCTCAATTTTTTGTGGAAAACTGACAATAACCGGACAACCACAAGACCAAACCAAAATAAAAATTTATGTTGAAGGCCTTCCGGATTGTTTAAAACTGCATGGTAAAACCGAAATTAATAGAGTTACCTTGAGTACCCTTGTGGAGATCGTAGGTAGTCCAAAAAATATCGACAAAAGAATTTTCTAATCCATAATCAAATAGGGCCTTTGTGGCATAGTCTGGTTCAATCCAGTTCAATTGAAACAGAATCCCGAATTTTATTGGACTTTGCTCAACTTTTGATGAGGATTCGATAGGAAATCCGTAGCTGAAGTAAGGAACTACAAACGGTTCACTAAAAAACTTGTCAAACCAAATGCCCATGTGGACTAAGCTACCGCTGACATCGAGGGCAGAAAGGTGTTCCCCGGTGATTCCCAAACTAAGAGAAGCCAAGTGATATTGTATTGCTAATTGAGAATAGTAACGGAGAGGATCGTTACCTACCGCAAAGCTGAGTAAATAGGTTACTGGGGCATGCCGTTCTTTGAAAGGAGCATAAAGTTTTTCAGCAGAATCTACTTGGACTTTCGCGTCGCATTTTATGGTGATATTACCATAAAGAAAATAGACTACAGATGTTAAAAACACGACTTTTCTTAAAATATCGTTAGTTTTGGTCATGCCTCTATTTGATAGCAAACGTGTGACAAATGCAATCAATCAACTCAATAATGAAAGCTATATGATTTATTCACATTATCTAAAAAATACGGCGGCGATTTCCCTTTTCAAATTAACCACGCGATATTTGTTGTTCCTACTATGTGGGATTATATCTATTTTGGATACAACAGAGGCGGAAGAACCCCATGAGTCATGTGCGCAAGTGAGTGAAGATTTTAGTTTTTATTCAGATGAGTTGCGCACACAAATTTTTTTTAAATCGGGTCGCATATTACCTGCAAGAAATCATGATACCGTCCAAAAGAGAATTGACGTTTTTTATAAAGGAAGTTGGTTATCTGTTACTGACGAGAAGTTTAAATTAGGGAAAAAACATCTTTGTTTTACTGAAAATAAATGTGCCATAGTACGACAGACGACAGGATTATACAGTCAGGCTGATTTGAAAGCAGCGAAGTTTGGACTAGCGTCTGAGGGACAAGAATATCCCATTATTGGGCGTTTCCGATCGGAAAAATTAACCTGGCTTCAGGTTGATTTAGGTGATCAGGTGGGTTGGCTACTTGGACAAAAGGTTCAGGTGGAAGAACGCAGTTGTGGTGTTTTCAGTGTGGGTAAGGTGGAGTGGAATGTGGAGTTAGAGCTACGGCAGTATCATCGAAAATTCGAATCCCAATACGATGAAGCCTTCAAAACAACCTTTAACCAAGATCTGACAACAGCGAATGATCCTTCATATGTTGTTGATTCAATCTCTCTACAACAGGCACAGGCGATAATCCATCGCACTAAAGAGCGTCATCGCTTTAGTGCAGGAGTTGGATACATTCAGCGTACCTTTAGGTTAAAAAAATATAGTGATTTTCGCGTGGTTGATAATATTCCACCGGATTATTGTGATACTCAGGACCCTACCGTGTCCCAACAAGACTTTCAGGATCAGTTACTGAGTGTGCCGGTTCAATACTCCTACCTTATGATTCCTGAACAGAGATATCAATTATGGGTAGGATCTGAAGTTGCTATCCTCTATAACTTTAAACCAGAATACCTCTACGAGTACCACATTCCTTGTAAGACCTTTAAAAAAAAGATCGTGATGACGAATCCCCTTGAATGGCATGTGTTAGGTACAGTTTCCTTTGGATACCGCCTGGGCTCTCATTTTGTTGGGCTTAAATTAGGGCTACTGCACTCTCTTGATATGGTCCTAGGCGTTTTCTATGTTTTTTGAACGCCTTCATGGTGCCTCTTTTTTAACGAACCAAACAACTCCCTCTTGATCTTCCCATTTTCCTCCATTTCGCTTTTTTAAGGGAATTCGCCCCAGCATATGAGTGATTTTTTGTTCTTTGAGATTGAAACGGAAATAGAAGGGATTCACAAGTTGGGCTATAATAAAATTAGCAGGTCTCATTTCAATTACAATTATGTCTTTGTCAGCTAAATACGACGGGAAAGGAAATTGATCACTCTTTTTGAGGGTCATTTTCACTAGCTCCAAACGCTCCCAGGAAGCTATATAAATTGGGATCTTTCCTCCCTCTTTTAACTTCTCAATATTGCTCTGAATAAACTTTGCTAGTTGAAGGGGAGCAATAGAGTTTTCCTTCCGTGCCTCTGTGGCGGTTTTCTTTTTGTTGTTGGTGGTGTCAGTACGTTCAAACAACACGACGTCGGGGTTAATATTAACCTTTACGGCAGCACTCAGTTGTTGTTGGTTGATTTCGTAAGTAACAAAACCTTGCTTTTCCGTGTTTAGGAACTCCTTAACAGCCTCTTTTCCTTCATGGTCATAATAGGTAGTTTTCAAGTGGCCAAGGGTATCATCTTGAAATCTAGAATAGTAACCAATTACAGTGTTATGTTGCTTATCATATATAGGGAATTTTTCATCAGAAGAGGCAAGCACCTTATTTTGAAGAAAAGAAAAAGCAAATAAAATTAAAGGTAACCGTTTCATATTCATAACTTCTAAATGTTTCTAACAAAAAACAAAAAATTATTGTTTTAAAATCCAGCCTTAACTTAGTGTGAAGTGGGACAAAGATCAAGACCAAAGTAGATTCCTTTTGAATCATGTGTTAATTCATTTGAGTTTCATCAAAATTTGATTAGGCTTAAAACAGATGAATATGAAAAAGAAGATCGCTTTGTTTGTTTTCTCAACATTATTTCCTTTTTTAAGCCACTCTCAGATCATGGGAGAGGAATTGGTACCTCAAAAACCCGATATTAATGGAGTTGTGGTGCTTCCGGATGGAAGGAGATGTCGCGCAGTAGTTGAAATGAATCAGGATGGTCAGGAAGTAACTCGCTTGATTGAATGTGAGGGCTATTCGCCAAAATCGAAAGCCAATAGATCAGACAAGTTTAATTTAGATGACGGCAATCCTCATTATAACTTTAAAATAGGGGTTCTTCTTGATCCTCGGGCTGGATTTAATATGGTTATGGTGGGTAACAACATCACCAAGGCCGATATGGCCTTTAATGAAACTCTAAGCTTCGAGCTTGAATATGGATATTTCAACAAATATGCGTGGAATTTTATTGTAGGAGCAGGTTTTGATCTAGCCAAGAAAGCAAAAGAAACTGTTTATAATTTTGGACAAGTGAATCCCCAGCCCATTATGAACTATACTACTATTAACATTTACTTAAATCTTTACCGCGCACTTGAGTACTTTTATTTTATGCTCGGTCTTGGATATTTTATACCTCAAGCCAATTTTGATGAGGCAAAATCTTCCAATGCTCGAGGTGATTTTGGCTATCGATTAGAATTAGGGCACCATTTTCACAATTCATGGAGCATTTACTTGGGATATCGTTGGCATAATTTCGAGGCTGATGCTATTGCGTTAAACAACAACAACTTTAACTATAGAAAAGGTTTCTATTCTGATTATCAGCTAGGGTTTCGCTACTTTTTCCGGTAGGGGTTGTAATTGGTTGCCTCTTCAGTTGATCCATTGATCTAGAGGCTTACCCATCAATAAAATAGATGAAATGAACATTTTGCTGTTTAACTATCTCTAACTATTTCATATCTTTGGGCTGGCCATTGAACGCATTTTTTTCAACCAACCTTCTTAAATCAAGTAACTCTTCATAAACCCTTTGCCAAGTAACCTCATTAATTCGTATGGAAAAGCGATTGGGAGGCAAGATTTGATATTTCTTATTAGGGCTAGATGCTAATTGAATGGCAAGTTGGGGTGACAATGGAGGATGATCCATTAAAGTGAGAATAATATTTTTGCTACCTTGATTTAGTTCATAGGCTCCCAAATCTTCTGCTACATTGCGAATTAAAGAGATACCCAATAAATTGGTGACCACTTCAGGCAACGGTCCAAAACGATCTGAAATTTCTTTTTGAATCCGATGGGTATCATCTTCATTTTGCACAAGGGAGATGGCTTTATAGTAACTTAATCTAATCCGAATATCAGGCATAAATTCCGATGGAATAAAAGCAGGAATTCGTAAATTGACTTCGCAGTCAATTTTGTTACTTAACGGCTGATTTTTGATGGATTCAATAGCCTGTTTTAGCAAATCCATATACATTTCGTAGCCTACTGCGGCGATATGACCACTTTGATCTTCTCCTAAGATGCTACCTGCCCCTCGTAGTTCTAAATCATATTGGGCTATTTTCAGTCCTGATCCTAAGGCAGTATGTTCTTGAATGACTTTGAGCTTTTCTTCAACAATAGGGGTTAAATGATGAGGCTCTGGCATTATCAGGTAACAGTAGGCTCTCTGTTGAGAGCGGCCTACTCTACCCCTTATTTGATATATTTGGGATAGCCCCAATAAGTGGGGTGCATGAATAAACAGGGTATTGGCACGTGGATTGTCCATCCCTGATTCGATGATGGCAGTAGAAACTAAAACGTCGAATCTGTGATTAAAAAAATCATACATCACCTGTTCTAGTTCCATTTCGTCAAATCGACCATGGGCCATTTTTATTCGAACATGGCTGGGCAAAATGTTGCGTAAGCGGTTGGTCAGCTCGGGCAGGTCCTCGATGCGATTGTGAACAAAAAGAACCTGTCCTCCCCGCTCCAACTCTTGCTGAACAGCCCTTACAATGAGAGAGGAGTCCCATTTAATTAAAAACGTTCGGATGGGATGTCGATTGTCGGGTGCTGTGCTAATTAGGCTAATATCCCGAATCCCTAAAAGACTGAGATTTAACGTACGAGGAATTGGCGTTGCAGACATGGTCAGAATATCGATATTTGTTTTTAATTTTTTGAATTTTTCTTTATGTTTCACACCAAATTTTTGTTCCTCATCAATAATTAGGAGTCCCAAATTTTTAAATTGCACATCAGAGCTTAGCAAGCGGTGGGTTCCGATAATGATATGGGCCGAGCCATCGCGGATCATTTGCAGATTGTTTCTCAACTCATCAGACGAGAGGAATCGGTCCAATCGGACTATGGTTACTGGAAAATTTTTAAAGCGTCGTTTGAAATTTTCAAAATGCTGGTAACTTAAAATAGTAGTCGGACATATTAATGCCACCTGTTTTCCGTTACTAGCTACAGCAAATGCTGCTCTCATAGCAACCTCAGTTTTGCCAAAGCCAACATCGCCGCAAATCAGTCGATCCATGGGACGGCTTGATTGTAAATCTTGATAGATTTGCTCGATGGCTTTTAACTGATCGGGAGTCTCTGAGTATGGAAACTCGTCAGAAAAGGCTTCAATTGCCGAATTTTCCAATATATAAGGAGCCCGTTTCGTCATCGATCTTTGAGCATAAATGGTGATTAACTCTGCAGCCATGTCCTTTAAGCGAGCGGAAACTTTGTCTTTGGTTTTTTGCCAAGACGAACTCCCCAATTTATCAAGGGTAACGAAATCACTTGGTCCGGAATATTTTTCAATTAGATTAATTTTAGTAACAGGCAGATATAGTCGATCATTATCTTTGTAACGAATCTGAAAAAACTCTTCCGTATATCCATGAAGGGATAAATACTTCAGCTCTTCAAATACCCCGATCCCATGGACCTTATGCACTAAAAGGTCTCCCGGGGTCAATTCGGAAAAGCTAAAAATCTTGGTTTTGTTGGCAATTTCCTGGGCAGCTTGAACCGATGTTGATTGGTAATTGCTTGTTTTTTTTCCTAAAATTAAATGATCTGAAAGGAACACTAGTTTTTCAATATTTAATACAAAGCTGTGTGGTAACTCTCCCAAAACCAAATAAATTTTAGAATTTGGAATCGTTTCCATTATGGCGTTCTGTGGTATTCTGGTAACAGATTCAAATATTGGGCTAAGAAGCATTGCCAATCGGGATAGGATCAGTTCGCTTTTACCAAAAATGATAATGCTAAAATGGTTGTTAAGCCATCCATTGAATCGGGACTGCAGTTCATACCTCCAACGCTCCGATTTGACGTCGGCAAAACTTAAAGGAAAAGAAAAAAGAGATTTTATTTCTGATACCCAGACTCGGTGATGTTCCAACTCATTAAAAGACACTTGCGGTAAAACCGACTCAAAATAAATGGGAGGTGCAAAAAATTCGAGGGGAGCTTGGGATGGCGTCAGGAAAAACATTTTATAATCGCCGTTTTCCCGGTCGATTGATGAGAAAATCTTTTGCAGCTCCTGATCTGAACGGGATCTATGAAAGAAACAAATGTCAATGTCACTGGGTAGATAATCGAATGCTGAGGCTGGTGTTTGGTGCATTAGTCCAGCAAGAAAGTGTCCTTCGGGAAAAGGTACTTTTCGTTGAAGAAAGCTGAGTATTTCATGTTGGGATAAAGAAAAGAAGGTGGCGGGTAAAAGACGGATTTGCCTTAATGTGTGATCACTAATCTCATCTGGGTTGATGACTTCAGAGCATGGTGTAATGAGTGCTGCATTAATGGTCTCATCTGCTGACGTTTGGCTTTCAATGTCTATGATTCGCATGGAAACCACTTCGTTTCCAAAAAGCTCAATACGGATCGGTCGCGTCAGGCTTGGTGTTGCAATATCGATAAGATGCCCACGCCAGTTCATCTGACCAATGCGTTCTACGATAGGGGCCTCTTGGTAACCAATCCGTTTTAAGTGTTCTTTTAAAGAGGTTTCAATTCTGGAGCCAATGGTAACTGAAATACAGCAATCACGAAAAATTTTTACGGGACAGGTTAATTGAAGAAGGCCGCTCCAAGTGGCTAGAAAGATGGTCGATTGAGGTTTGAAGAGTGCCGTCGTGAAAAAAGTTAACCTTTGATGGAGTAGCGAAACAGAAGGTGACAGGTGTGACCCGGGTAAAACGTCCCATTCCGGCAATAGAACAATGGTTTGATTGGGATTGAAGAACAGAAGGGCCTGACGAAGATGTTGCATAGCTTCTTCGTCGGGAACAATGATCAGAAGAGGGTTGGATGGATGCTCCTTTAAGGCTCGGCTAATCCAGAAGGCAAGAGGTGTAGTGATGGTCAATCCATCGAAGTAAAGAGGGTGTGTCCTGTGGTTGAAGATGACATGAGCTGGCGAGAGTGGGTTCTTAAGATCACTCATGATTTGATTTACTGTTTAAGGCTCATTAGTATTTGGAGGAATAGCACCATATCGTTATAAACGGTTAGGAGTTTTTGACAAGAAATTTTAGGAGATTTATGCCGTTGCCCTCGGTCTTTTTTTTAGCAGGATTTGTGACTTTGTTTGGGTTTTTGTTACTTTTTGTTGCCTCAAAAATAGGGGAAGTTGTTCGAGATCGAGTGAAGTCAGAAACCTATGAATGTGGTCTGCCCGTTGAAGAAAAAGTTGATACGAAGATTTCCATTAAATTTTACTTAACGGCAATTTTGTTTATTATTTTTGATATTGAAATTATTTTTCTTTATCCTTGGGCAGTTTCTTTAAAAGAGTTTTTAGCGCAAGGATTGGGATGGTACTCGTTGATTGGGGTAGGTATCTTTTTGCTGATATTCATTTTTGGACTTTGGTGGGAAATTAAATCGAAGGCACTTGATTGGGAGTAAAATGGGAGCGGATTTTTTAGAGGTTAGTCTTAACGCCTTAAAACTCATCTTTTTCTTTTTAATGATGGTTCAGATGGTGCCTTTACTGGTTTGGCTGGAGCGACGGGGAGCTGGTTTCATTCAAGATAGATTGGGTCCTAACCGAGTGGGTCCTTTTGGATTGACTCAGTTACTGGCTGATGCCGTGAAGTTTTTAATGAAAGAAGAGTTTATCCCTCAAAAGGCAGTGAAGTTTCTTTTTTATGGCGCCCCGATCTTTGCCTTAATTCCAGCTAGCCTTGCCCTTTGTGCTATCCCGTTTGGTCCCAAATTTGAGATACCTGCCTTTAGTTTTTGGGGCAGGCATTGGGGTCCATATGAGTTCATTTTGCAAGGGTATGAAGTTGGGGTGGGTATCGTTTTTATTTTAGCGGCGGCTTCTTTGGCGGTTTATTCCATTTTAATGGCGGGGTGGGGATCTGGTAACAAATATAGTCTTTTAGGGGCGATTCGGGCTAGCTCTCAGATTATTAGTTATGAATTGGCTTTGGGTTTGACTATTGTGGCTGTGGTCTTAATTTATGGCACCTTTAGCTTAAACGAAATGGTTACCCTTCAAAGGGGACCATTGAGTTTTGAATTTTTTGGGAAAATGGTAACCATCGACTTTTTACCCAATTGGGGGATCTTTTATCAGCCAATTGGAGCATTTTTGTTTTTGGCAGCAAGTTTTGCCGAGAGTAATCGCTTACCATTTGACTTGCCTGAAGGTGAGGCTGAGTTAGTTGCAGGGTTTCACACCGAATATGGTGGTTTCAAAATGAATTTATTTTTTATTGGAGAGTATGGTCATATGATTGTGGCCTCGGCTTTGTTAATAACCTTTTATTTTGGAGGATATGAATTACCTTTTTTAACCTCTCAAGAGCTGTTAGCAATATACCAAGAGGCCTTTGGTGTGGGGCTAACATCGTCTCTCCTCAATGCATTAACTCACTTTGCCGTCTTCATGTTTAAAATCTTTATTGTGCTATGGATTTTCATTCATGTTCGTTGGACGTTACCACGCTTTCGTTATGATCAGCTTATGGAATTGGGTTGGAAGACCATGTTGCCGTGGGCATTGGGGAATTTATTGCTGACGGCTTTAATTTACGTAGCATCGAAAACCTATTGATTTGTTGGAGGATGACCTAGTGGTTGAAGCATTATTATTTTGGTTTTTAGCTTTGGTAACATTATTTGGTGCAGTTGCCATGTTACTTGTTCCCAATCCCATTTATGCGGCCATGTCCCTTGTTGTTTCCATGATTGGAATTTCTGGTTTATTTGCTTTTTTGGGGGCGGACTTTATCGCAGGGGTGCAAGTTATTGTATATGCTGGCGCTGTGTTAGTTTTATTTGTTATGGTGTTGATGCTTTTTGATTTAAAAAGTGAAACCCAAGCCTTTTCCAAAGGGTTGTTATCTCGCATTTTTAAGGTAGCATCGGTGGGATTTCTTCTGGGTGGGCTGATAGGGGTAATGGTGCTTGAGTTTTCGTGGATTTTGCCCGTTTTTATGCAGAGCTCCCCTCAGTGGACCATGACAGGGGTTAAAAAAATGGCACAACTGTTATTTACTGAATATATGTTTATTTTTCAAATTTTAGGTGTGTTACTTTTAGTTGTTGCTGTAGGAGCCGTTGCGTTGGCGCGGTCTCGAGGGGGCACCCATGAAAGGGCTTGAGCTTTTCACCACTGTGACATATGCCCATTTTTTATTTTTGTCTTTTGTTTTGTTTGCTCTTGGAGTTTTGGGAGTGTTGTTGAGACGAAATCTTATTGTGGTAATGATGTCTGTAGAATTGATGTTGAACGCCGTTAATTTGACGTTTATTACGTTTGCCAAAGCACTGAATCAGTTGGATGGACAAATTTTTGTTTTCTTTGTTATGACCATCGCCGCAGCCGAGGCAGCTGTAGGATTAGCGATCGTGGTTGCAATTTTTAAGCGATTCAGGGAAGTGAATATTCGGTTCTTCCAGTTCCTAAAAGGGTAACAGTATGAGTAGTGAGTTATTATTTTCACTTTTGATTTTTGCGCCACTTGTTGGTTTTGCATTTAATGGATTATTGGGAAAAAAGCTGGGGGGACATCTATATCCTGGCGTAATTGCCTCTGTAGCAAGCTTTATTTCCTTTGTAGCCAGTGTGGGTTTGTTCCAGTTAGTTTCCGAACAGCCTGAACAGGCCAAGTATCTAGTTATTCATGCGTTTGATTGGATGCAAGTGGGAACCTTTCGGTTACCCGTTCAATTTTTAATAGATCCTTTGAGCTCGATTATGATTTTGGTAATAACGGGTGTGGGCACGCTCATTCATATTTTTTCCATAGGTTACATGGCGGAGGATCCTGGAATAGCAAAATATTTCAGCTACCTTAATTTTTTCTTGTTCAATATGTTAATCTTAGTAACGGGAGATAGCCTGCCCTTGTTGTTCGTTGGGTGGGAAGGGGTTGGTTTATGTTCCTATTTGTTAATTGGGTTTTGGTATGAAGATCACGAAAAGGCTGAAGCGGGAATGAAGGCCTTTATTGTGAATCGGGTTGGAGACGCAGCCTTTTTATTGGGAATGTTTGTTTTGTATTCTCATTTCGGAACATTGAATTTATTGGAATTAAATTCATTGGCGCCTAAGGAAGCCATTTGGAACTGGTTAGACCCAATTACCATTGGGACTTTGCTGTTATTTGTTGGGGTGACAGGAAAATCTGCTCAGGTGCCGCTTTATGTTTGGTTACCTGACGCGATGGCAGGACCCACACCGGTTTCGGCATTGATACATGCCGCCACCATGGTAACCGCGGGTGTTTATATGATGGTACGCTTAAGTTACTTGTACACCGCAGCTCCTTATACCATGATTGTTGTGGCTGCAATTGGGTTATTGACCGCTGTTTTGGCTGCTACGATGGGAATAGTTCAATGGGATATCAAAAAGGTACTTGCCTATTCTACGGTGTCCCAGCTGGGATATATGGTTTTCGCCTGTGGGGTAGGGGCATTTTCAGCCGCCTTTTTTCACCTGGTTACCCATGCCTTTTTCAAAGCATTAATGTTCTTGGGTGCAGGTTCAGTGATTTATGGAATGCACCATCAGCAGGACATACGTGAAATGGGTGGTTTGAACAAACGTATGCCCCTGACTTACTGGACATTTATGATTGGATGGCTTTCGATTATTGGGTTACCACCCTTTTCTGGTTTTTTCTCGAAAGATGAAATCAAGTGGTTTGCTTTGGCCAGTGATCGTGGTGGAAATTGGATTTTTTGGGGCTTAGCCTGGGTGGGATCGTTACTGACGACATTTTATATGACGCGCTTGATGGCTTATACTTTTTGGCGGGATAAAAAATACTCTGCTGATCATCAACCCCATGAGTCGCCATGGGTGATGACTGTGCCACTCATGATTCTTGCCTTTTTGGCGGCAACGGGTGGGTTTCTGGGGATTCCCCATGCGATTGCCCAAATTTTGCCGGGACATCCCAACCACTGGTTGGAGCATTGGTTAAAACCGGTAATTAGCCTGCCCACGATTAAACAGGGTATCACTGTTGAGTATGAATGGTTACTTATGGGGTTAAGTGTTGTTGGGTCGTTTACGGTTGCTATGGTGACCCGGTATTTGTATTTAAATAGAATCGATTTAATAGATCGCACCCGAGAGCGTTTTGAGGTAATTCATAAGGTTTGGGTACATAAATATTACGTAGATGCATTTTATCAGAAGTATTTCGTGGAAAATCTGGTGCTTTCCTCTCGTGATCTGTGGCGTTACGTTGATGTGGGTGTTATTGATCGATTGGTAAACAAAATTGCTGACGTTACCAAAGAATTAGGGAGGGGTTTTGCTTGGCTTCAAAGTGGTAATATGCAGAATTACGCGTTTATCACAATTATTGGTTTAATTATTTTTGTGCTGTTTTTGTTTAAAGGATGAGGCGTTAGTATGTTGCTTTCTCTGATCATACTGTTTCCTTTGATATGTGCTCTTGTAATGGCCTTGTTACCCGATCGGCGTTACCTCCATAAAGTAGCTTTGGGCATGTCGGTTGTGGAGTTTCTGGTTGGACTCGTTTTATACCTTAAGTTTGACCATAACAAAACTGGGTTACAATTTGTTGAAAAGATCTTGTGGATAGAGGATTTTGGGATTTCCTATTTTTTAGGAGTTGATGGCATTTCTATTTGGCTGGTTTTACTGACCGTGTTTCTTCAGCCTATTGTTGTGTTAGCGTCGTGGTCCAGCATTAATGAAAAAATAAAAGGTTACTATGTGGCTCTATTTTTATTAGAGTCGGCAATGATTGGTTCTTTTATTACTTTTGATGCCGTTTTATTTTATCTCTTTTGGGAATTATCTCTTGTTCCGATGTACTTTATTATAGGCTTATGGGGTGGCGAAAGAAAAATCTATGCCACACTGAAGTTTTTTATTTATACCATGGCGGGATCAATAATGATGTTGGTAGCCAATGGGGTGATGTTACTATTAGCAAAGGAAACCTTGGGGTTTTACACTACGAGTTTACTTGATTGGTACAAAATACGCATTCCCTTTGTTGGGGGAGAGTTCTTCTCTCCGCAAACGCTCCTTTTCTTTGCATATGCGTTGGCTTTTGCAGTGAAAACCCCAGTTTTTCCGTTCCACACATGGCTTCCAGATGCTCATGTGCAGGCTCCGACGGCAGGTTCGGTAATATTGGCTGGGGTTATGTTGAAAATGGGGACCTACAGCTTTCTTCGTTGGGTTGTACCTCTTTTCCCCGAGGCGACTCAATATTGGTCTTGGTTGTTTATTGTCATTGGCATTACTGGGATTATTTATGGTGCCCTCATGGCCTTGGTTCAAAATGATATCAAAAAAGTTATTGCCTATTCATCGGTATCACATATGGGCTATATCATTGCGGGCATTTTCTCATTAAATGAGTTGGCCATGAGCGGAGCTCTTTATCAGATGTTAAATCACGGTATTTCTACAGGTGCCTTATTCTTATTGGTTGGGATGATCTATGAGCGTACCCATACTCGAGACATTGTTAAATACGGGGGGATTGCGGCACAAGTTCCCATATACACAGTTATTTTTATGATTGTAACTTTTTCCTCAATTGCGGTTCCATTGACTAATGGTTTTGTTGGTGAGTTTCTGATTCTTCTTGGGATTTATCAAAATCGACCAGCTTGGGCTGCTTGGGCGGTTGCTGGAGTTATTCTTGGTGCCGGTTATATGCTTTGGACAGTTAAACGGGTATTTTTTGGTCCGGCGGGTCAAGTAGTGCAAGATCATGGCTTACATGATTTGTCCCAACGTGAGATCTTAGTTATGTTACCACTTGTGTTCCTTGTGTTTTTTATGGGTATTTATCCCAATTATTTTTTAAGGTTATTTGAAAAAGGGATTATTTTTCTTGTAGAAAATTTCCATAATTATCAGCTCTTTTCTCAAATAACAGAGGGGGGCTTATGAAAATCGTATCTTTGGCAGATATTATTGTAGCCAGCCCTCTCATTCTATTGGTACTTGGATCCCTCGCCCCAATAACCACAAAAGTGATTTTGGGTAACCGAGAGCCACGAAGTTTTGTTACCCTTATGGAGGGAGCGGTGGCCCTAGTTGGAAGTGCCATTTTAACAGCCTCGGTATATTATTTACTGACCGCTCGGGGGAGTTACTTTGCCTTTAATGATCTTTTAATCTTTGATCGCCTAACAATGGTAACATCTGTTATTATGCTGATTAGTTCAGTCTTTGTGCTGATTTTAATGAAAGAAAATCCCTCCTCCAGTGGTTACGGGTATGCAGAGCTTACCTTTTTATTGTTAAGCTCATTAGTTGGGGGAGTTACCCTCGTTGCCTCATACGATTTTATAACCACTTTCTTGGGATTGGAGGTGATGTCGCTTCCTGTTTATGTAATGATCGGGATGGGTCATGACGATCGATACTCAAAAGAAAGTGCCATAAAGTATTTCGTACTGGGTAGTTTTGCCTCAGCTATATTTTTGTTGGGCGTCGCTTTAATGTATGGAAGTTCGGGTACCACATCTTTTGAAGGATTATTGAAATTAGGAGTAGAGTTTATTTCTACCAACTTTGTATTTTTGATGGGGGTTACTCTAGTGATAGTTGGATTGTTATTTAAGGTGTCGGCGTTCCCTTTCCAGTCGTGGACTGTGGATGTTTATCAAGGTGCACCAACTCCGGTGACATCATACATGGCTTCGGTAATGAAAGTAGCAAGCTTTGTTGTTCTTATTCGTTTTGTCAAATTGGGTTACTTTGCAAGTTCGACTCCTCTTTTTGAGCTAATTCAGTGGGTTACCGTATTAACCATATTAGTTGGTAACGGAGGGGCACTAGTTCAACAGTCAATAAAGCGTATGTTGGCTTACTCCAGTATTGCCCATTCAGGATATGTTATGTTGGGCTTAATGGCTTATGGTCTTTCGGAATATAGCTCTTCTGAGGAACTTATTAAACAAAACGTGCTTTTTTATTTGCTAGCATATTCCGTAATGACCTTAGGGGCTTTTGGTGTGGTTAGTTATTTAGAGCAGAAGGAGGGGGCTCAGTTAAAGGTTTCGGACTTGCGAGGATTAGGACGAACTCGTTTGGGGCTGGCGTTGGCTTTAAGCTTACTTTTGCTTTCCTTGGGAGGGATTCCGCCATTTGTTGGATTCTTTACCAAATTTTATTTATTCATTCATGCCCTTGACCAGGGCTTGGTTTGGGTAACCGTTTGGGCTGCGGTGGGCTCAGCGATGGGAATTTATTATTATCTTCGTCCGATGGTATTTATGTTTATGGAAGAGCCTTCTTCAAATGACCAAGCAGGAGATGCAAGTTACTTTACCTGGAAGCCGCTAACTCACTTAATTGCAGTGTTTTTCTCAATTGTAGTAATTACCATTGGGGTTTTTAGCCGATTTGTTTTGGAGTTTATTCGGTAACAAATGATTCATTGAAATTTTTTTTAAATTTTTAGCGATTTTCGTGCTCTGTAGGTACACTCCATTTTTCATCCTTTAATTATGATTCAACTGAAGCAGGTTCTATTTTTATCCATGTTTAGTTGTGGTAGGTAAAAACGCCGATGCTATTCTTTTATGGGACTCTTCAGCAGCGTAACGTCGATCATCTATTGAGTGAATAAATAAATGGGAATGACAAACTAATTCAATTTCAATTGAGAATCGGCTCATAAGGCGCCAAAGAGCAGGTAAAAATGACTGATTGCCATACCAACAAATATAGTCTCGATTGGAAGCATCGACAGCTCTTCCGTTGATTTTTTTGTAATTAATAGTAATTGGGAGAATGGGGACCCCGGTTCCTACGGCACTAACAAAAAGAGATTTTTTAAAAGGCAGAATGGAGTCCCCAGGAGTAGAAGTTGCTTCTGGGAAAAAGGTAACCGTTAGACCATACTTTAAGGCCTGTGTTATTTCTTGAACCTCATTTTGAATATTTTGCCGATTACGTCTTTCCACAAAAACACATCCCGCAGCGTCTGTGAGCCATCCAACGATAGGGGTCTCTTTCAGTTCGTAGGAGGTGACAAAAACAGAAGGTATCTTTGCTAAAATTGCGAGAATATCCAGCATTCCCATATGATTAGCAACCACCAAGTAATTTTGATTGGGAGAATAGTAATTCGTAAAACCCTGATACTTTACTTTCACATTGGCCGCCCTTAGGGTAAATCGAGACAACCATGAAGTAATAGAGGCAAGGATTTTACGGCGACGTAATGGTTTGGCAAAGCTTACCTTTAAAGTAGCACCAATGAGTAACATTATAAACAAAAGAATGAAAAACACGGTAATTTTCCAGACAGCATTGATGTGACCCATTTCTTCAGTCGAATATGATTCTCTTGAAAAATCAAGAAAGGGAATCTGTTTTTTTTAATGTTGACGATCGATATTAAATTGTAACAGTTTGTAAAACAATGTGTGTTTTTTAATTCCCAAGGCTTCACACATAAGCTGGCTTTCGCTATGAATGTCAGAAAGGATTTGGCGAGTTCTTTCTAAGCCAACGATGGCAGGAATAGATCCTCTCTCGATCTCTAAATTTGAGTCAATAAGGTCATCTCTTAGTTGAAAGGCCAAACCAATTTTTTCACCCAGTAGGGCGCAATGTCTTTGCTGTTCTTCAGTAAGGCCTAGGATGGCGGCGACCCCCCACAAAGTTACTTTAATAAGAGCACCCGTTTTTAATCGATGCATTTCTAATGTTTCTTCCAAAGACAAAGGAGTTCTTTTACTGTGCAAATCGATCATTTGGCCATGAACCATTCCTGATACACCGATGGCTTCGCTTAAGTGATTTACTAGCTGTAGGGCTAAAGTAGGGGTATTTTGGTATTCTTGGGCGATAACTTGAAAGGCCCATGTGGATAAAGCATCTCCTGCCAAAATGGCGATGTCCTCGCCAAATACTTTATGACAGGTAGGCTTGTTTCGACGAAGATCATCGTTATCGAGAGGTGGTAAATCATCATGGATTAAGCTATAGGTATGAATCATTTCAATACCCAAAAGCCAGGGTAACACATCAGCAAAGGTATCACGATAAACTTGGGTTAATGACAGGCCTAATAGGGGACGAAAACGCTTTCCTCCAGAAAAAAAGGAATACTCCATGGCCTCAAAAACATTTGAGTTTCTTTTAAATATCGATGACTCATGAACCTTGGTTTTTGTGTTGGTAAAGTAGCGCTGGCTATATTGTTCAAACAGAGAAATTAGTTGCTTGGCTTCATCCATTGGTAGAGGAACTACTATTTTCGGTAACAATAAAGGGTTCAGTGATGGCGGAACCATCTGCGTTTACTGATAATAATTTTTCGACTTGTTGTTCTGCGCTCTGGAGTTCTTTTTGGCACTCTCGACTCAGTTTGACACCTTCTTCAAAGAGCCGAAGGGATTCCTCAAGGGCCAGTTCCCCTTTTTCCATTTTTTGAACAATTTCCTCCAGGCGTTTTAATTTTTTTTCGAACTCCATGGTTCCTCCTTTTGGATTCTTGTTACCTTAGAGTAAATTCTTCCATCATACAAATGAGTAATCATTTCTTGTTCTGGTAGCACTTCCTTAACAGATCGAATCAGCTGTCCAGAGGAATGTGTTTGATAGCCGAATCCCCTTTTTAACGTGTTTAATGGGCTTAAGGAGTCTAATAAGGCCACGGTTTTTGCAAACGCATGTTGTTTATTTTGTATGGTGCTTTGCCAAGCATGTATCAATCCTTCCTGGTAACTGCGTAGGAGTAGTCGGATCGGTTCGATGGCTGGTCGTTGATTTTGCAGTTTTTGAAACATTATATTTAGGGCGTTACGGCATGTTTTTAGGTGATTTTGAGTAGCCAGGATGAGGCGGTCTACCAGCTCGTCCCTTTTTTGCAATAATTCCATAATTCTTTTTTGGGGGTGCACTAAACGAGATACGGTTACCTGAAATTTTTCCCGTTGCCATTGAATTTGTTTTTTAAGGAGCAAAAGGATCTGTTGAAACAATTTTTGAACATGGAGGCGTAGATCCTGATCAGCCTCAGCCACAAGTTCTGCGGCTGCGGAGGGGGTAGGGGCTCGTAAATCCGCCACAAAATCAGAAATCGTATAGTCGATTTCATGTCCTACCGCTGAAATCACCGGGATCTTGGACTCTGCTATTTTGCGGGCTAATTGCTCATCATTAAAGCACCACAGATCCTCAATTGAGCCCCCTCCTCTGCCTAAAATAATGACATCAATGCCTGACAATCTTTGGGCCAAATCCAATGCTCGAATCAAATCGGTACTGGCTGAGGCCCCTTGCACTAAGGCGGGAATGAGAAGAACAGGAATAGAGGGTACCCGTCGCTTTAGAATATTTAAAATGTCTCGAATAGCAGCTCCAGTGGGTGAGGTGATAATGGCAATTTTGCGTGGTCGCTTGGGAATGGGCCGTTTTCTTTTTGGATCAAAAAGTCCTTCTTGAAAAAGGCGATTCTTGAGTTCCTCAAAAGCCTTCTGTAGAGCTCCAGTGCCCAGTGGCTCCATATGTTCAACGTAAATCTGGTAATCCCCTCTAGGCACATAGGCGCTCACCTGCCCATAGGCTAACACTTCGAGTCCGTCTTGAGGCTTAAACCTGAGACGGCCGTTGTTAGCCCGAAACATGACGGCTTTAATTTGGGACTGTTGATCTTTTAAAGAAAAATACAAATGACCTGAATTGTGAGGTTTGCAGTTAGAAATTTCTCCTTTTACCCATATGGCTCCTATTCCTGATTCCAAAAGGCCCTTTATTTGCATATTAAGCTGAGAAACCGTTAATGCCTGGACGGAGGAAGGTTCGGAAGATGGGTTGGTTGAGGTAAACATGATAACATTTGTGTTTTAAAAAAAGACGGGTGGAGTGGCAAGAA
>JANWYU010000023.1 GCA_025055135.1 Pseudobdellovibrionaceae bacterium
TCATTGTTGATTTTTCAAAATCTTTTCATCAGCACTTTTAAATTCTTTTTTCATTTGTAATGGGCTTAAAAAAAAACAACACCCTTTGTAAGGAGAGATTCATGGTTAAACGAGTTGCTTTTTTAGTAACAGTGGCTATTCACTCAATAAGTTGGGGGTTATTGATTTATTCAGACCGATCACAGAGCTCGATGGGTTCATTATTGGAAAAATTAAGACGTGTTATGGTGGTTGAATATCGAGAATTTCCTTCCGATGCTCTTGTTACTAAGGTGAGAACATTAGCTCCTGGAGAGGCTGATGTAGTCATTCTTAAAGATTTATATTACATGGCGAAATTACAAAAAGATGGGTTACTTCAACAGTTACCTGCTACCGTTGATTTTCAATTAGTAAGACCCATCCATCGCGATATTAATAAAGAATGGATGCCTATTACCTTTCGAGTTCGTTCCTTAGTGTACCATCAAGGAGTAGATCCTACTTTGCTAAAGTCGGTTAATACCTATCAAGATTTGGCATCTGCCGATCTTAAACAATCCTTATGCTTGAGAGGAGTTAACCATAGTTATAATATTATGCTACTATCTCACTTATTGTTTCATTGGGGTTTTGAGCCTTTAGTCTCTGTCTATTCGCAGTGGGTAAATAATTTGGCCAAACCTTATTTACCGAATGATCGATCGATTTTAGATGCCATACTTTCTGGCGAATGTGACTTTGGGATCATTAACAGTTACTATTTAGTGCAGCTTCTAAACCAAAACCCGCGGTTACCCTTAGGGTTTAAATTCCTAGATGATGGCACCGGGGGAAGTCATAGTAACGGAGTTACTTGGGCGTGGATTAAGGGTTCTCGATTGGATCACCAGGTGATTCAATTTGCTCAAGCAGTTTATGAAGATGAGTTTCAAATCAGCTACTCTCAATTGCAGGGCCATTATCCTGCCAAGCAGTCAATAAGCTTGCATTTTTTCCCTAAAATGTTATCTGATCCTAGACTTTCCAACGTTACTTGGAATGAAATGATGGAGTCTATTGATGATTTGGAGCGAAACTGGTCCCATTTTTCCATACCATAATCAGGGTATCCGATTTTTATCATGGGGTATTTCAGGGCTGATTCATGGAGCTGTTGTATTTTATTTATTGGGAACACTAGTGAATCAAGAGCTTGTTAAAAAATTACCTATTTATGTGAGTGTTGATTTGGTGGGTTTTCATTCGTCCCTTGATAAAACGAAATCAGGCGATGGAGTTCCAGTAAAGCAAAGAACGAAAACCAAAACAAAAAAACCCGTAATTGTCTCACCAAATCAAGTAACACCGAGCAGCCAGATAGCACAGGTAGAGCAAATGGCACCTCAGGACGTTGTTTCCATTGATCAGCAAATGGCAACACACAAAAGTGATTCCATGGCGGCGGCAGGGGACGCCATTAATCTAGAACAATTGGTTTTGCAGAGGGATCCTAAAGATCCAGTTCGATTGTATTTAGAAAAAGTTTATCGACAGTTATTACGACATCAGCGTTATCCCTTAGTAGCAAGGCAAATGGGGATTGAAGGTTTGGTAAAAGTGGTTCTTTCTGTTGATCAGAATGGGTACATTGCGGATCTCAAAGTATTAGAATCCTCTCATGATATTTTAACTGAGGGAACACTTGCTAACTTTCGCAGGATTCAAAGGCTGTTACCTCCTCCTAAAGAATTGACGGTGGCAGAGCTGCATCTGATTGTTCCCGTGCGCTTTCGCTTAAACGAGTAAGTGTAATGTATCTCTCTAAAAAGTTACTGTGTTTTGTTGGTGGGTGTTGTTTCTGCAGCATTCTGTTACTTGTTTTTGTGAGCATGAGTGAGGGAGTTTGGGGTCAATCTCAGGCTTTCGAACTTAGGACCATAGAGGTTAACCAATCACGAGAAACGCCCTCTTTGTTACCTGTTCCCCGTAATAGAATTGATGCCGTTGAATTAAGCAATAGGCAGGTTTTCGATATTTCTCGGGTATTAAAAAAAGAAGGTGGGGTTCATATTCAGGAGGAGGATGGTTGGGGACTGCGCCTTAATGTGGGTATTCGTGGGATGCCTCCCCATCGTAGCAGAAAAATCACCTTTTATGAAGATGGTGTGCCTATAGCACCTGCCCCGTATTCGGCACCAGCTGCCTATTATAATCCCGGCCTGAATCGCACGGAGTCGGTTGAAGTTTTAAAGGGGTTAAATAGCTTACTGTGGGGACCAAACAATGTGGCTGGAAGTATTCACTATCAATCAAAAAGCTTTAGTAACATTACAAGAGGAAGGGCACAAATAGGCTTAGCAACGTTTAATACTCAAAGATATCAAGGGGAGTATTACTTTTCATCAAGTCACAATCAATTTATTTTGACTGCGGAAAAACTAAGTAGCGATGGATTTAAAATAATTGACGGAGGTGGGAACACCGGTTTTGAACGCAAAGATTTTTTAATTAAATATCGTCGTAATATGGAAAATCCTTCTTCTGGAGTAACGGTAAAGCTTGGCTATGCCGAGGAAAAATCTCAAGAAACGTATCTTGGGTTATCCGTTGAGGACTTTTATCAAAATCCCCGTCGGCGTTACCTATCTTCCCGGTACGATCAAATGGAGTGGTTTCATCGTACCGTGCATTTAATGTATGATTTAAGTGGTAAGGACTGGTTTTTTCATGGTGAAATTTACTACCATGATTTCGATCGAAGATGGAATCGACTAAATCACCTGAAAGGTCCTGGGCTACCTTCTCTCTATGACGTGTTAAAGTTCCCAGAGGGAGGAAATGCCAATTATTACCGGTTACTTAAGGGAGAGCTTAACTCTACTGATCTAGGAGGACTGCTTCTAGCACAGGCCCATAATGATCGCTCTTTTGGCTCTGGAGGACTTCAATTAACTTTACAACACCATCCTTCTGATTTTGGTGAGTGGTCGGTGCAATCTCAATTTCGAGTGCGTTACCATGAGGATTATATTAAGCGGAATCATGAGTTTCAGGATTGGGAAGTATTTCAAGGTAACATTTACCCGATGGGAACCCGTTATGATGGGGTGAAGAATCGTGATCACTCATCGGCCTTTTCATGGGCTTTGCGTTCGGAATGGGCGCGCGGCGATTGGGTTTTTTCGGGAGCCATTCGTGGTGAGGATGTTCGCTACCAATCTCGAGACGACGTTACCCATCTAGCGCAACATCGAAGGGACCATGTTTTGGTTCCTGGCATCGGAGTGGGTTACTCTTTTTCCGAAAAATGGAAAACAGCCTTTCAAATCTATCGTGGAGTTACTTTAGTGGGGCCACAAGGGGGAGAAACGACAGAGCCCGAGCAATCTTGGAACAAAGAAGTGAATCTTCTTTATGAAGATCATGACCGAAAAAGGCGGGCCGATATTACTTTTTTTCAAATTGATTATCAAAATATGTTTGGCATTTGCCAATTGAACTCAGGCTGTGTTCAGGACGCTCAACTCGATCAGACCTTTAAGGGAGGAAATGCTGTGATTGAGGGCTGGGAAGGGAGTTGGTTTCAGGATGTTCAAGGGGGTGTAACTTTGGGATTCTCTTTCACATTTTTAAGTGCCCGTTTTCGTAATAGCTTTTTATCAACTAATCCCGAATGGGGAGTGGGATGGGTTCAGGAAGGGGATCCCTTTCCCTATGTCCCTGATTGGTCTTGGGCGATTCAATTGGGGTGGAAGGGGCGTTTTTGGCACCATGAGGGGATTTGGCAGTACACCGGAAGACAGTATGATCAGTCGGTGCAAACTGATCGGTTAAGACTTCCTGCTTATCAGGTTTTTGACTATGTTGGGTCCTTTGGCAAAAGGTCCCACCGTTTGGTTTGGCGAATAGACAACGTGTTCAATCATGTTTATATGGTGTCCTTTCGTCCTTTTGGAGCCCGACCGGGTAAACCCCAAATGTTTCACTTAGGCTATCAATGGTCGTTTTAAAGTGTTTTCCTAAAAATTTCCTGAAAGCAAATGATTCAGAAACAGAAAAGACATGAGCAATTTGCAATTAAATTAAATAAAAAGTTAAAATAATGATCATGTAAAAAAGTGATGATTGTAATGATTCTCCAGGCGCTTTCATTTTCTTGTTCCTTCTTAACGATTCTTAACTTGCATTGAGGGGTTGGAACTCGATATAAACTGGTCCCTGACCTTTTCATTCAAACGTGTTGTTATTCATGCTTTTTGTGGAAGGAGGTTTGACTGTTATGCGGGCTGGAGTGTTTGGTTTGATCCGTTATCGGTTACCTATCTCATACTTACCGATATTATGTACATTTGTGGCGGTGTTTTTTGTTTGTTCCTTGATGAGTCCCATTCTTTTATTACCTACTTCTGGATTGGCACAAACGGTAAATCAACAAAGTGTGAAATTGTCTGAACTAGAAAGTAACATTCCAAATGGTTCAAAAGCGAATCAGGCTCCCGAGATGACTAATTCACGGATGGCAGCTGATTTAGGATCTCCCTCTGCTTGGTCCATGCGATTGGATCTCAACTATCAAGGGGGTTCGGTCAGTGATCCTTTTGGGGCTCGTCGTCCCAATTATCGCAAATTAGCTGGTAACCCAATTCAAGATACGATGTTAAATGCTGTCGTCGGATTAGCCTATCGTTTAAATCCAGTAAGCCAACTTCGGTTCAATACGGGTCTATCCTATCGCACACCCTTTAGTAACTCTATGGATGACATTTTAAACAATCGTAGCTCCAAATCGATCCAAGCCAACCAAAATCTTTTTAATGTGACTAGCTTAATTGCAGAGTATAGCTACACTTCACGTTCAGGTAATCTTATGTATTCACCCTCGGTAACGCTGAATTATTCAACTGATTCGTTTCTAACTGGAGTTGTGGGTCAATTAGGGATGCTGAGTGGTACGTTGCGGATTATGTACGAGTTTGAAAAATCAGGCTGGCAACTAGGGGCCACCTCTTTTTGGAACCAGGTTTTTTATCGAGACGAGGAAAAATTCGATCGGCGCAAAAGGGCTCGTCCAGTGAGTATTTTGGGGATCGTACCGATTGTTGAGTACAAGTTTAATGATCGTTGGAGCTCTCGCAATGCGATTGGTATTATTAATTATACACACTTTCGCCACCGTGATCCCTGGGTGTTCGTTCCGGAGTCTCCC
>JANWYU010000037.1 GCA_025055135.1 Pseudobdellovibrionaceae bacterium
CGCCCAAAATTGCAAAAACCGATTTTTCCCATCAGGATCAAGTCTCACAAAGAACTCCCCTTCGCTAAGTGGCTCAAGCTCATCCGAGTTACCTTCCTGATGGCAGGGGCGAGCTATAATGAGGCTTCTTAAATTAGACAGAGTAAGAGATAATGAAGGGTTCAAAGGTATATTTAATTGGTTATCCATTCGCCCCATATATTTGATTAGAGCAATGTTACTTGGCATTGAAACCTTCACCTCTTCAGGAGTCACTTCTAATTTACCGGAAAAATGATCATGGGTAATAAAATGCATAACCATCCTTCTAACTTACTGCTCAATCAATTTTGAGGGTAACCTAACTATCTTATTAGGATCTATGTTCCAGACACTTAAAAAATCATTCAAATATTTCTCCCACTCCGCTAAAAAATGGCGCTTAACGAGAACATACAGGAAATCTGCTCCCATAGCCCCACATCCCTTTGCTAGAGTAAATCCCGGACCACTTTCCAAATCCTCAATCATCTGAATGGTATGAAGCTCCTCCCATCCCAAACTTTGTAAAGAAAGTCTAAAAGCTTTTAAAAGCTCCAAAAATAATAAAGAATCTCTCTGTTCAAAAGCACTGGATAATTTACTACATAATTCAGTTAAGGAAGAGGGAACGATCACTTTTTCCCGGTCAAGATACTCATGAGTTTTCACTTTAATCCCTGTGGGAATCAAATAAGTTACCAAGTCGGGAAATGGCCATTCTTTAAATATTTTTACTTGAGTAACACCCTGAGAAATCAACACGTAGCCTTCGAAAAACTGCGCTAACACGTCATAACCGCTTGGTAGATTTACTGAAACACCTGCCGAGTTACCATTTCCAATCAAGAAAGAGCGATGATACTCATTAAGAAGCAATTGAGGATTGGCTCTAATGAGTTCTGCAGAAAACTGATGTGAGGCATTTTTTTTTAACACAGCAACAAACTCTGCTGAGCTTTGTCCCCATCCCCCTTGGGGAAAGGGACTTTCTATATAGCTAGGATAATAAATTTCCGCTCCTACGGGCTGCGAAAGGCTCTTCATTTTCAGCCATCGAAAGGCAGGACTATCTTGATGTAAACAAAGATCTCGCGATGAAGATGAAAATTGAAAGTGAAAGTAAGGGGGACCGCTGTACAGCAGGGCTGCCCCTCCCTGCAAAGCACCATACTCACCAAACAAAAAGGCCTTTCCCGGCACTCTGAGGGAAAGTGTCATATCTGCATCCGAGCGCTCCACATGACCCGCCGTTATTGCTCCCGTTATTGCTCACCCCGCAAATCTTTTAAAACCTGAATGGCATGGGACAAAGAAATCCGCTTTTTTATACTTAAAATCTCTTCCAATTTTTTTACGACATAGGGCATTTCCTTCTCAGTGGCTCCCGCTCCCAAGGACAGATTTTTTATATGCAAACGCATATGCCCTTCAATAATCCCAACGGTGGTAAGCGCCCTTAAAGCACCCAAATTTTGCACTAAGCCTACCGCTGCCATAATTTGGCCTAGCCGATTAGCACTGGGGTTTCCCAACAACCCCAAACTGAGCTTAGCCATAGGGTGCAATTGGGTAACACCACCAACAACCCCGACAATAATCGGCGCTTCAAACACACCCTTCAAACTTCGAGATCCTTCCCTTCTCCACCGAGTAATTGCTTGATAGCGACCATGACGAGAGGCATACGCATGAACCCCAGCTTCCACTGCTCTCCAATCATTTCCGGTGGCAATCACAATCGGATCAATTCCATTCATTACCCCCTTGTTATGGGTAGCGGCTCGATAGGGGTCAATCTCAGCGAAAAGAGATGCTTGCTCTATTTTTTCTACCAATTCTGGATCTAGATTTTCTAACACCACCTCCGCCCGCGTAATTTTACTATCCACCAAATTGGACAAAATACACATGGTAACCTTTTCTTTGGTTTCCTGCTCCACCGGATTTTTCAAATACTCACAAACCTGATTCATGATGTTGGCACCCATGGCATCCACTGCATTCATAAAAACGTGAATGACGGCCATCAAATCCCCGTTGGGACTAGAAAGCGAGCGTAACTCTAACCTGGTAACGCCACCCCCCCTCTTTACCATGGAGGCAGCAACCTCTTGGTTTAGCTCTTGAACCCAACGATCCTTAAAGGCCTCAAATGTTTTATGCAAACGAGAGAAGTCTGTAACCTTGGCTATTTGCACTTGACCAATAATTTCATACCCAAGAGTTTCCGTTCTAATATACCCAGTTTCTTTAATCCACTTGGCCGTCTTACTGGCAGCAGCAACAATAGATGTTTCCTCTACAGCCATGGGGATAACATACTGTTCCCCATCGATAACGAAATGAGTAGCAATACCCAAAGGCAACTGAAAATAGCCCAATACATTTTCAATAAACTTTTCCGCTAAATGAATATCAATGGTTCCTCCGGACTTTAAGAACTTTACCTGCGCTTCGGTAAGGTATCCCAACTCTAATAAGCGGGACAAACGTTGATCAAAATTGAGTTTGGAAAAACCCTCCAATCCCTTTGGAGGTGTCCCTATCTCACCTCCCAACTGCGCTCTTTCATTGGTCCTTGCATTTTTATGGGGATCTACCAAATAGGCACCGGATTCAACAAAATTCATTGACCCTGAGGATTCCATATTTAACCTTTCTCTCGTTTAAATCATTTATATGAGAACAACCCGTAACAAACAAAGCAATTCGTAGTTGCTCAGAAATGGTTTTCATTAACTCAAACAAAGCCTGTTCCCCTTTTAAGGCAGCCTGTAAAAGCGGTTGGGCTATTCCCACCGCCTGAGCCCCCAATGCTATCAATTTTGCCGCATCAACTCCAGTCCGAACACCCCCTGAAGCCCAAACTTGGCAAGAAACATTCTCCCTTTTGATCTGCAACAAACTTTCCACCGTGCTAATACCCCAGTTCCAAAAAGCCAAACTCACGTCGAAACGATACCGATAGCCACGTTTATTGGTAGCTGCCCGTAATCCCTCCACTCGCCCCCAATGGGTTCCTCCTAACCCCGCCACGTCAATAATCTGAACTCCCACTTCAACTAACCGCCGAACCGTTTGCACAGAAATCCCACAACCGACTTCTTTAACAATCACGGGAACCGATAACCGCTTTACTAACCTCTCAAGGGCTTGAATCGCTCCGGAGAAATAAGGAGTCCCCTCCGGTTGTAAGGCCTCCTGTAAAGGATTGAGATGTACAAACAAAGCGCGAGCCTCCAAATGATCAATCAATTGCTCAATAGTTTCCACTGGCGTGTCAATCAACTGAGTAATCCCAATATTTCCCAATAAACATGCCTTAGGCGCCACTTTTCGAACTATCTTCCACTCCTTACTGGCCGCAGGATCATTGAGTTCCCGCCTCTGGGATCCCACTCCCATCATCCAACCGAATTCTTGAGCCGCTCGAGCCAAGCGGCGATTAATGGTAACACCTTTGGAATGTCCAGCGGTCATCGAAGAAATGTAAAGTGGTACCTGGGCCCGATAACCAAAGAAGGTTCGCTCCATGGAAATTTGATCCAAATTGACGTCCGGTAACGCCTCATGGATCAGTTCAATTTCGTCTAATAGAGCCCGAGCTTTACCATTAACTTGAGTTTCAGGAGAAAGGGCTACAGCAATATGAGAACGCTTTCTTTCCCTAAACTGGCGCGCTGACTCTTTCACGACCTGTCACCCATAAGACATATCTGTTGCCAACAGCCGCCAGAGACCGACCTATCAACTGAAGCAATTAAGACGGCAATGCGTATCGACACAATTGAGCAAAGCCATTGGGATCATGCATGGCCAAATGGGCCAACATTTTACGATCTAACGCAATCCCCGCCTTGTTCAAACCTCCAATTAATCGGCTATAAGTTGTTCCATGCTCCCGAGCTGCTGCATTAATTCGTTGGTTCCACAGGGCACGAAAATCTCTCTTTTTGACTCGACGATCACGATAAGCATAGGCCAATGCCCGATCTAACTTCTCTACTGCATGAACATAACAACGACTATTAGCAGAATAAAAACCTTTAACCCTCTTTAAAACCTTTTTGTGACGACGACGATTGGTATAACCACCCTTGACTCGCATCGCTTGCCTCCTACTTCCTACTGCTCTCCAAAGACTCGTTCCCGGTTCCCTACCTTAAAACTTTAAAACACAAGCTGACGACGCACCTGAAGCATATTAGCCGGATGCACGTACGTATGATCCCCCAGATGTCGCTTACGCTTTGAGCTTTTGTGGGACAAAAGATGCCGCATCCCTGCCTGTCCCCTCTTTACTTTTCCACTTTTTAAAAGTTTAAAACGCTTTTTGGCTCCCGAATGGGTTTTCATTTTTTTTGCCATTTCCAACTCCCTCAAGTGGCGGATTGTCTCACAGACAATCACTTCGATACCACGAAATCCCAACT
>JANWYU010000041.1 GCA_025055135.1 Pseudobdellovibrionaceae bacterium
GTTCGGAATCGGTTTCTACCAAAAATGTTAAGGACTCTACCTCAACGGCTGAAACCTCCTCTCATGAGGTGGGGAATAATCGGATTGGTATTATGGGTGGGGTGTTTCAGAACAATATGAAAATTGAAGTCAGCGGAACGACCTTCAATTATTCGGATATGAGTATGGCCCTTGGAGGGTTTGTGGATATTCCTTTTGCGGACAATATTGATTTGCGTGGTAAGGCAGGTTACTTGCAATATTCGGTTGCCAAGGATGGGGTTAGTGCATCGTTAGGTTATCTCTCTCTAGAAGGAACATTACAATTAAAAATTGTAGGCGGCTTGTGGATCGGGGGAGGAGGGGCTTTTCTTCTGACAGTGAGTCGAAATAACAACATTCCCGGTTTGGATGCCTCTTCCGCTACTAATAGTTTTTTTCTTTTAGGGTTAGGGTATGATATTCGATTGGGAAAGGGCGCCATTCTTCCCTTGTGTGTTGATTATATTTTGTTTCCTGGGGGGAGTGGCATTTCAGCAAATAGTCTAGCGATTAGAGCTGGATATGGCTGGGCTTTTTAACTTTCGTTTTACGACGGTCATTGGTTGCCTTCTGCTGTCTTCTTGTGCGAGCTATCTTGAAAAATCACATAATCGAGTTCTTGTTGGTTCCGGAATGGGGGGAGTAGTGGCACTGTTACTGGCCGCAGCGCATCCCATGGTTGATGTATATTTTTTGGCGGGTTTGGGGATAGGGGGATCGGTTGCGGCGTTACATGAGTTGGCCTACCGCCCCTGTCATTTAAAAAAGGAATGTTACCCCAAAATCCCATTGGAAGCTTTAGAGAAGGGAGAGATCGTAGATAGGGGAGAGGGAGTTTTCAGTAACATTCCAGAGTTGAGGGGAAGGAAGGTAATTTGGAAGCTCTACCAATCAGGATCATGGATTCAAAATGCCAAAGGGCAATATTTGTATGTGGATAAGATTGTGGAATTTGAAGAAGATTTGGAATCAGGTCAAAAGTAACATCTTACTAAAAGTTCCGTTGTCTTTATGGTTTGGTATCACCCTTATTTTATTAGGGGCGAATATTTATTTAATTTGGGCCCTTAAAATGACCCATCAACGGCTATCTTCCATTTCTTGGGCCGGTAATCAGGCTGGTGTTTTTATTTTACGTTTTTTAGATGTGTATTTTAATTATGACTATTTTAATTTTGTAGATCGTCAAACCCAAGCTATGGCTTTTATGACTCCCACTTTGCGTGCCAACAAAATTCCAGAAATTGATATTATGATTGATCAAATCTTTGCAAAACAGGTGGTTCAAAAATGGAATACGGAGCGTATCCTCCAAGATTTAAATAAAAATATTTTCTACGTTGATGGGTATTTTGATCTTTTGGAAAAAAATGTTTCACAAAGGTTACCATGGCATTTAATTATCACAGTTAGTCCTGTGTCTGTTGACCGACAGAATCCTTTTGGTTGGGCGGTTGATCAGCTTGATGGAGGACCGCGCAGTAGTGTTTCAACAGAAAACAATCAAGAAATACCCATTGTTGTAGGGCATATGACGGAACTACGTCTTCCATGTGCGTTACCTAAGCTGACTCCGCGAGTGGGGTTTCCTCTTCAGCTTTTTTATTTTGGAGAAAATCCCAATAACCTTCAAATAACAATGT
>JANWYU010000133.1 GCA_025055135.1 Pseudobdellovibrionaceae bacterium
CTCCTCCACGAGCAATCATAATCTTTCCTTCTGCTTCTAATCTTCGCGCAATATTAACGATCTCAGATTGAGCAGCCTCAACATCACTTAGGCGACTAGGTCCCATATTGGCCAAATCCTCTTTTAACATTTCAGCTGCCCTTGATGAGAGATTTTTGAAAATTTTATTCTTGATATCTTCATTAGCAGTTTTCAGAGCAAGCAATAATTTATCATTAGGAACCTCTTTAAGCAGTAGGGCAATGCCACGATCATCAATTTTCACGATATCCTCAAAAACAAACATTAATTTACGAATTTCTTCAGCAAGCAGAGGATCTCTTTCCTCAATTTTAGACATAATTTGACTTTCGGTTTGTTTATCCATCACATTAAGCATATCGGCAACGGGTTGGTAACCGCCCAAAGTGGTTTGTTCAACAGATGCTAATGAAGCAAATTCTTTTTTTAGTAACTGATCAATCTCATTAATCAATTCTGGGGAAACATTCTCTAGATTTGCCATTCTTAAAACAACTTCTGTTTGTATATTTTCTTTGAGTCTTTTTAAAACCTCACTCCTTTTTTCCGCCTCAAGATGTGCTAAAATAACAGCAATCGTTTGCGGATGTTCATTTTGCAAAAAATTCGCCAAGCTTTTTGCATCAACCAGTTCTAGTGACTCAAGTGTCCTTCCCGCTCCAGTACCCACATTAACTCCCCCAAGTATAGCGCGGGCCCTATCCTCTCCCAAAGCCTGAGTAATTGTATCCTTATTAATTACCTTTTCTGAAAAAATATATTCTTGCGATTCACTAATAATTTCGTAATATTCTTCTAACACCTTTTTGGTAACGTGAACAGGCACCACTCGGTATTTGGGCATAATATTTAACAATTTTCGAATGTCAGCATCATCAAGGTAACTAAACAACGGACGCAGACTACTGGGACCTAAATAATTGAGAAGAATCGCTGCCTTTTCAATCCCTTTTAAATTTTCGTATTTCAAATTGTCTAATTTAATTAACTTCATTTCAAATTACTCCCGTTTAGCTAACCACAAACTCAAAGCCCCACTAGCTTTTTCAGCATCAGACTCGACAATACTCATGATTTTATCTCGCAATAGCTCAGCCTCGGCTTTTTCAGGATCAATTGCCTGATCAAGCACGGGAAGCGCCGAACTAATGCCGGGAAGTGCAGTATCAACCGAATGCAACTCTTCAAGTTCCTCAATGGTCCGTGGTAAAATTTCATCCACCGATTGCTGCAAGCTATCAGTTACCCATGACATGAAAGGACGAACCACAACAAAAAATAGGAGAACCAAAGCGGCAGCCACTGATCCCCATCGGAACAAGCTAGATAACAAGTTTTTCATTTCCAATGCTGTGATCAACTTTTCGGTTTTACTGAAATCCTCTTCAGCAAATGGCATAGTCTCAACTTTAACAGAATCCCCTCTTTTTTCATTATAACCAATCGCCGTCTTTATCAAACTCTCAAACCGCCTCAGTTCTTCTTCGCTTCGTGGAACCCATTCAAGTTTAGTCTTTCCATTTTGATCAGTAACTTCACGAGAAATACCATCAACTACAACAGCAACACTTATTTTTTCTAGCTGCCCTGCCAGTTCCTTAATATTTTTCACAGTTTTTGATATTTCGTAGTTACTTGTTTTTATTTCTCTTTTAACGTCCTGCTTGAAACCCAAAGAAGCAACAGATCCGTTTGATTCGACATTCGGGGCATTACTCTGCACACCAGGAACTCCCACCGGCTGCTGACGTGATCCATCCAAACTTTCTTCCTCAGACTGCTGGGAACGTAAAGCTGTACGTTCAGGGTCGTACAATTCCTCAACCATCTGAGTAACCTTATGTCCGATAGTCACGTCTACTTTGGTAATAACCTTGCCCTGACCAACAATTTTCGCAATGATCGCGTTGATTCTTTCTTCAAACTCATTTTCTATTTTTTTCTTCAAATCAAGAATCGTTGTGGTTTGACCAAGCTCATTATCGTCAGGTTTGGAGAGCATACGACCACGTTCATCAACAACAGTTACCTTCTCAGGTAACATTCCTTCAACACTAGAGGCAACTAAATATTGAATTCCTTTCACCTGCTCTGGGGAGAGAGTCTTATTAGGGTGCAACTCAACTACAACCGAAGCACTCGGAGTACCCGTTTCTTCTAAAAAATTTTTTTTCTGTGGAATTGCTAATAGAACTTTGGATTGCTTCACTGCAGTTAACGTATTAATTGCCCGAGTCAACTCTCCCTGAAGCGCCCTTTGGTAATTGATTTTTTGAGTATAAGAACTCGCTGTATAATCTTGTTTATCAAATATCTCGAAACCAACTACACCAATTTTTGCAGAACCCAACTCGGCCATTAAACTCATTTGAGTAGCTGGTAACAAATCTTTTGGAACATAGATACTACTTTGGTCTTCACCCATTTTGTAAGGAACCTTTTTTTCATTCAATTTACTAATAATGGTAGGTAACTGTTCGGAAGGAATATTACTTAAAAGAAGTCCATACTCTTTAGTAAGCACATTAATCGACACAACAAATAATCCGATGAAAACGATGATTAATGATACAATTAGTGAAATTCTTTTAGTAGGACCAAGGTTGTTAAAAAATTCCTTTGCCTGCGCAATAATTTGCAGTAAAAATTTTCCCATCTTTTACTCTTACTTTTATACTTGTATTTTCATTATTTCTTGGTAACCCTCAATAATTTTATTTCGTACCTGCATCATTAGTCTCAGAGCAATGTCTGCTTTCTCCATCGCAATCATAACTTCTGCGATATTATCAGTGTCACCAACCGCAAATTCCTCAGCCTTGCGATTTGCTATTTGTTGCAACTGATTCACCTTATCGATTGCCTGATGTAATGTTTGAATAAAATTTTCAGCATCATGATGTTTCGATTTACTACTCGGGAAGTGGGAGGTATCCCAAAAATCACTCCCTGATTTGGGGGCAATTAGTTTCAACCCATCCATAACTCTTTTCCCTTTCTAATCTATTATCTACCAATTTCTAACGCCGCCAAGGCCATATCTTTAGCAGCCTGCAAAGCCGAGACGTTGGCCTCGTAAGCTCGCGTAGCTTGAATCATATTGGTCATCTCCTCCACCAGATTTATGTTAGGATAAGCAACGTACCCCTCTTCATTCGCATCAGGATGATTTGGTTCATATTTCATAAGTGGCTTGGTGTCCTCAATTATGTCACTAACCTGAACCCGATCCAAATGCCGTTTGGGATCCATAGCACTTAGAATTTCTCCAAAATTTCGCGCATCGCCTTGGGCTTCAAAAACGACGCTCTTTTTACGGTAAGGCCCACCTTCCGGAGTTCGAGTAGTATTAACATTAGCAATATTACTTGAAATCGCATTTAGGCGCGCACGTTGGGCCGTCAAACCGCTGCCACTAATTCGAAAACTAGAAAAGAAATCTGCCATTATCTACCTTCCCCCACCGCATATTTGAGTGATGCCAATTTTTTATTAATAAGCTGGATTAAGGTTTTATATTGTATTTGATTCTCCGCCAAACGAGTCATTTCTTTTTCTAAATCTACTGTGTTACCATCATTGGAAACCGGGCCATCGGGATCTTCATAAATTTCAGCTCTAGCAGAAGCTGATACTGTGCCTCCAACTGGTATGTGATTAGGATGACTAGCGCTTAATTGCCTTATTTTCTCTAAATCAAGCTGTCTTTTTAAGGCCTGTTCGAAATCAATTTTTTTTGCTTTATAATTAGGAGTTTCTGAGTTCGCAATGTTACTTGAAACGATTTTATGTTTTAAATCTCGATACTGAGTTGCCACTTCTAATCCATCAAGAGTTTTATCAAATATTTTACTCATTTGCTACGCCCCTCTGTTGCCTTGTTCTAGGTATCCTTTCTAAAATGTTTGAAATCTCGCTATTAAATTGAACTTGATTGATCGTTTCTTGGGCAAGTAACTTCCACGATTGATCATGACCTTTAAACCCTTCTAATAAGTCTTTAGCTTGATCTAATCTGGATCCATTCAACAATGACTTAATAAAATAGTACCTTTGCTCATCAGTGTCGTATGCAGCAGAATATAAGGTAAGATAATCGACGATCAGCTTTTCGTTAGCTAGAAGCGTTTGATTTGGCAACATAACATTGAAAATTTTCTTAAAAGCAAGGTAACATGAACTATTAGGTGAACTAAGACATAATTTGGACCATGTACTTGAGAGCGCCAACAGCCTATCCTGTAAACCTAACTGTTGATAGGCATCTGCCTCCAACTCTAGAAGCTCATGTCTCAAGTCGCTAACGAGTTCTTCTTCATTGTTAAAATCATTTACAAAACGAAGTGCCAAATCCGGTCGCCCATTTTTTAAGAAAAAATGAGTTTTTAAAAGAAAATATGATTTTTTTTGATTCGGTTTCATTCTTGAAAGATGCTGTTCACCCTTCGCTAACAGATGCTTCATGGTTTTCCAATCTGATGCCTGATAAGCACTCAACAATGCCTCAACAGTCATGTAGGACACGTCCTTAAACTGTTCAATGTGAGCCTTCAAACGGCCCTCAGGTTTAGACAAATCAACTTGCTCAATGATGTGAATACAACGATTAAAGCGTTCGGTCGCACTTTTAAAATCGCCCAATTTGAAATAAGCCCTCCCCAATCCATAATTCAAGTCAAAGCGATGGGACTCACTAAACCATTCCTTTTTCAGATCGTCATAATTTTTTAAGAAGCGCACCGGACGATCATCAACTAAGCTAATCAGTTTTTGGGCTTGTAATTGTTGGATCTTTTTAAAATACACATGTCGCAAAGGATGACGATGATCATTTCTATAAATCGGTATTAAAAGCTGGATAGCACGATCAAAATCCTTTAAATCAGCCAACTTCTTCGAAATAATAAATCGACCAAAGTCACTTGCAAACGGTATTTTCGAAGCACTGGTTGCCTTAAGAATCTCCTCAATAGCATTTAATTGCGCTCGAGGGGCCAAATGTGGAATTTGCATTTCTAATAGCCTCACTTTAGCAAAAACACTTGGATGATCCTCGGCATATCCTGATCGGAAAAGAGCTTCGCGGTAAGCAGCTAACGATCTTTTTTGATCTTTAAACAAAATATTATTTATCTCACCAATTCGGGTAAATGCGTATCCAGCATGTGGCTCTCCTGAATATAACTTGGTAAACTGTGCAAAATAATTCAGTGACCTATCAAATTTTTTACTACGAAAAAGGGCCTCGCCAAAATTAAAATAAAACCTTTGATTGAGATGGCCCTTAAAACGAGATTCGATATCAGCAAAAAGTTCTACTGCCTTTTCATATTCTTTTGCTACTAAGGCCAAATCGACTTCAAACAAATGGGTGCGGTACAAGCAATCTGAATCCCCTGAACAACTCTTTTCTTTTAGGCCAGTAAGCAGTCTATTTATTTCATCATATTTTCCAAGTTGCATTAACGATTCGATCATTCCAAATTTTGCCTTTTGAATATGCTCTTTCATAGAAGGGTATTTTGTAATAACCCTTTGGAACCATTTTAAAGAATTTAAATAATCCTTTTCAGACAGATAAGCATAACCCATAAAAAAATGTAATCGTGGTATTAGTGGAAAATCAGGATATTTATCGATAATTTCTTGATATCGAGATTTGGCAAACATTAAGTGTTTCTGGTACTTACTATGATCTTTCAAATAGATAAAAAAATGCGCGTCCCCCAGCATGGCCAAGATAATATCTGAATATCTGGATTTACCAAACTTACTTAAAAACCACTGAGCCGTATTAATAAAGGAGAAATATCGCTTTTTGTTGAACAATATGGACAAAAACTTAGCATACCTATTTTCCTCTTTGGATGCTCCTGAGAGCTGATGATCGAGATTAACTTCGTAGACAGGCATGGTAGCTAAAAGGCGTTGAAATTCCGCTTGTCCATCATCACGAATAAAGGGAAAATCAACATAATCATTAAGTAAATATATCAATTCGGGATCGTCATTTTTCTCAGAACCACTAACTCCGAAGGAAAGGAACTCTGTTGTAATTAAATCCCGAACGTCATTTGATTCAGCACCAGCAGGAAAAATGCTACCAATTGGCTGATTAACCCCAAAAAGATTTGAAAAATCCCCAATTGCTAAAATATCAGAATGAGCCGGAGATCGTTTACTGGATTTTTCAGTTGAGGATACCTCATGCCTTTTCATGTCACTTTCCAATGATGTGATGTTTCCAGTGACACCTTTATTCTTTTTTTCCTGAAAAAAATCCAGAACGAATCGTCGAGGACTAGCGACTATATAATCGAAAAAAGAATAACCCTCACTAAGTTTTAATATAATCAAGTCGCTTTCACTTTTAAATTTAGGCACGAATTTTTCCAATATTACTGGACCTTTAAGCTTCTTAGTCAAAACATTGACAGCATCATCCGACAAACTTGACACGTATAACATGACATTAAAATCTTTACGCTCCAAATGGTAGTCAAACTCCTGACTAACAGGAATGGACAGTCGATAGATACCATTTCCAGCGTCGAAAAAACTGGGCTCACGTAAATCGCTGGCACTGCCCACTACTGGATATAAAAGGTACCATAACAAGCCAACTATCATCATAAGATATTCTAAATTAAGCTAAGCTAAAACTATGCCATTTAGATCAAAGTATAGACGATATGTTACTAAAAATTTTTAAGCGATATCTAAATCACTAGCTTCCAAGAATTGATTAACTTTGGCCCTTAAGCGCAACACCGCGTTGGTATGTAATTGAGAAACACGGCTTTCACTCACATTCATAATTTCCGCTATTTCCCTAAAATTCAGCTCCTCATAGTAATATAGGCTTAAAACAAATCTCATTCTCTCAGGTAACTCCTCAATAGCACGAGTCATAATTTTTTTAATAGCCTTCATATTAAGCTGAAACAAAGGACTGTTTACTTTGGCTGCCTCAAGGAGATTGAGTAGGTGTTTTTTTTCGTTATCGCTCATGGCAGCCTCATCAATGGAAAGCATGGAAACAGGCCTAATATCTAAGATAAGATCATAATATTCATCCATCGAAATATTTAAGGCCTCAGCTATCTCCTCATCTCGTGGGCATCGTTCTAACTTTTGCTCTAGTTCCCGAATTGTCTTTTCAATCAGCTTTGTTTTCTCCCTAACCGTACGAGGAACCCAATCCTGAGCTCTTAGTTCATCCAATATAGCACCTTTAATTCGAAACTCAGCGTATGTCTTAAGTTTCGTTTCGCGACTTGGATCCCACTTATCAATAGCATCCATTAACCCCAATATTCCAGCTGAAATCAGATCATCGATCGGAACTGAAGGAGGAAGCCTAGAAGAAATCTTAGACGCAATGATTTTCACTAATGGAGCATATTCAATTACCAAGCGATCTTTTTCCTCGCGAGTGAAATATCCAGTCTGATTTTGTTGATATTTTTTTACAGCAGAACTCGTCATGCTCACTCCTTTATAATCTTATCAAAAGCAAAAAAAGTTCACAGCATAAATTCATGTTCCAATTTGATACACTCATAACAACATTAAATTTAAATAATTTTTTAGTTTGATGATTCCTCATAAGCCTCACGATCATGTACAGGGCGGGATTTTGAAATTTTAAGAACAAAATCAGCAACCCGCTCTGGACTAAATAATTCAAAATCCTCAGAAAGCTTTGATCCAGTGCTCATAGCAAATAACGGTACTTTATGCATCTGATGTATTTCAAAAACAAAACCACGGTGAGTACATTGATCCATGTGAGTAAATGATAATGATGAAATACCGAGCTTACCATATTTACCAACTAATTGACTTAACTCATCTCTATCCCAATTAATATTTAGTACTAAATGCCTATGACAGGTTACTTGATTCGGTAACGGATAAGCTCCAGAGTGAAAAGCATCTAAATAAGACGATTTTGTCTGACCAGGAAAATCACATAAGAAATGATCACAATCACTCAACTGAGCGAGCAAGTGATTCCAATCAATTTTATCTAATATATTAACGAATGGAACATTCAATATTTGACAAAAAATCCTCAAATTTTGAACGTTACCTAAATTCCGATTGTCAAAATTTACTATTGCTACCCTTCGTTTTAAACGCACTTTAAGATATAAAGCCCATTTCAATAAAAATGCAGATTTTCCTGATCCATCAGGACCCCAAAAAAAGTGAATCTTTTCTTCAGGAAATACAACATGAGTATTTTTTAAAATGAAGTTCACAAGCCAACCTTCAACATAAACCGATTGATTCCACTTATCGGGACTTAAATTCTTTTGAGCCAAACGAATTAAATTGAGAGCAGCCTCATTGCGCATGCCGTTAGATTTCAAGTTATGCCACATCAATTCCATCGCCCTCGGTAACTGCCATTCATCATCAGATTTTTTAAGTGTACCTAAGGACCGAATTTCTTTTTTCAGTTGCTCGATTTCGCTCTTTAATTGATCAACAGGAATCATTTTATCATCAACAACCTGAGCCTTTGATGGCGTCGGTACTTTTGATTTCTGCAATGCCTGTTGGATTTCTGGATCATCCCAGTCCACATCGTCAGGAATATCAGCATATCGCCTCTCTTGGATTGCCTTAAAAATTTTTTCCTTACTCGGCGATTTAGCATTATTGGGTTCTGACTCACCATCCTTAATACTGCTGGTTTTGGAATAGGACTGGATCACTTTTTCTACCCAATGCCTCTGTAATTTTGCAGGTTGTTCACGGTATTTTTCTTTTAGTTCGCTCGGTAACTTTGATTCCACGAAATTTTTTTTTTGTAGAGCGCCCTCGTATATTGCGGCAGTAACCTCCACACTTCCCTGTCCCAACAAACCAAATCTGTGACTATTATCTTTTGCATTTAAAATAATTGCCTCCGGACCAAACTCGCGCTTAACCATTTCTAAAGCTTCTTTCATGGAGCGCGCTTCAAACTTTTTAACCAGCATCTTACAACTCCACTTGAGCTACCGATTGAATTTCTACATTACCTGATATCTCCGGATGGGCCAAAACAATCACCCCTGGAATAAATCTGCCTAGCAGTTTGGCCAAGTGCCTTCGTAGACTAGAGGTCGTTAAAACAATGGGCTGTCCAATAATGTGCGGATTATCCTCAATAGTACTAGCAATACGCGAAATAATCTTTTGAGCTGTAGCTGGGTCCATCACTAATTGCTGTCCAGACTCCGTTTGCAACAAACTGTTAGTTAATAATTCTTCAAGGTTAGGACTTAACATAATGACCGGTAACCGGCTCTCTTCTCCAGCATATTTAGCGGTAATCGAGCGGGAAAGAGCTTTTCTAACTGATTCGGTTAATAACTCAGGATCCTTGGTTTTTATTCCCTCGTCTGCCAGAGTTTCTAGAATTGTCCTCAAATCACGAATCGACACATTTTCTTTGAGTAAGTTTTGTAGAACCTTAGTAACAACACCAAGAGATAACACCTCTGGAATCAAATCCTCAACAATTTTGGGATGAGATTTTTTGAAGGTATCTAGAAGCTGAATGACCTCTTGTCGTCCAAGCAGCTCATGGGCATGTTTGCGCACTACTTCAGTTAAATGGGTAGCAATTACTGTAGGAATATCTACTACTGTATACCCTAACATTTCCGCCACTTCTTTTTGTTTTGGTGAAATCCACAAAGCATCCAAGCCAAACGCTGGCTCCTTGGTAGGAATCCCATCGATTTTATCGCTCACGTTACCAGGATCCATAGCCAAATAGTGGTCTGGCTTTAATGTGCCTCCAGCAACTTTGTTACCCTTAATTAAAAATCGATACTCATTAGGATTGAGCTGCAAATTATCGCGAATATGAACACTAGGAACAACAATACCATAATCAAGGGCAAATTGCTTTCGTAACGAGCGAATACGCTCTAACAAATCCCCCGGACCATTCTTTTCTACTACACTAATAAGCCCATAACCTACTTCAAGCTCGATTAAATCAATGGGTAACAGAGATTCAATATTTTCGCTAGCGCCTTTGCTCTCCTCTTTTTTGGAAGCCTCGATTTTCCTTTTCTCCTCCTCTTGTTCGTTCTTACTCATAACAAATGAAATCATACCCATCACTAGACCGATCATCAAAAACGGTAACGATGGTAACCCAGGAACTAAAGCCAATAAAATAACTACAGCACCCGCAATCGATACTGCCCGTGGATTATAAAATAACTGATCGACCATCTCATGGCCCATATTCTCATCAGTCTTCGCACTCCTAGTAACTACAATTCCAGCAGCGGTCGAGATAATTAGAGCTGGAATTTGAGCCAGTAAACCATCTCCGATGGTTAACATGGTGTAAATTTTGGCAGCTGAAGCCACATCCAATC
>JANWYU010000165.1 GCA_025055135.1 Pseudobdellovibrionaceae bacterium
AATTACGCCTTTCATCCTTTAACCGGAGAGCGTTTGCCCATTTTTATTGGCAATTATGTTTTGGTTGATTATGGTACGGGTGCTGTGATGTCTGTGCCGGCTCACGATGAAAGGGATTACGCCTTTTGGAAATTTGCTCGGCAATCTTTAAATATAGAGTTACCGTGGAGACCAGTAGTCCGATCCGTTTCCTCTCAGGATCTCAGTGTTGAATGTTTTCCTGACGATGGAATTGTGGTCAATTCTCGACAGTTTTCCGAAATGTCTAGTGCTGTTGCTCGGGAGCGGATTATTGAAGAACTGGAGCGTATTGGGCTAGGAGAAAAAAAGATATTTTATAAAATGCGAGATTGGATTTTTTCAAGACAGCGTTACTGGGGAGAACCCTTTCCTCTCATGTTTGACGACAAAGGTCAGATCGTTCCTGTACCTGAAAGTGAGTTACCGGTGAAGTTACCGGATATGGAGGATTTTCAGCCCAGCTCTGATGGTAGTGCTCCTCTTGCTCGGGTAAAGGATTGGGTTGTGGTTACCGATAAGCAGGGGCGTACGTATTATCGGGTGACGGACACAATGCCAGGATGGGCGGGATCTTGCTGGTATTATTTACGGTTTATGGATAGTCACTGTAAAACGGCTCCTTTTTCACAGGAGGCTGTTAATTATTGGAAGCAGGTTGATTTGTATGTAGGGGGAGCCAGTCATGCTGTGATGCATTTGCTGTATGCTCGGTTTTGGCACAAAGTTTTATATGATCTGGGCTTGGTTCCTACAAAAGAGCCATTTAAAAAATTGTTCAATCAAGGCATGGTAACCGCGTTTGCCTTTCGGGACCGCACAGGAAGGCTAGTGCCATCTGATGAAGTTGAAAATATGAATGGTCGTTATGTAAAAAAGGGATCTGGAGAAGAGGTAGAACGATTGATTGCTAAAATGGCAAAAAGTTTGAGAAATGTCGTTAATCCCGATGAAGTAATTGAACGGCATGGGTGCGATACGTTACGACTTTATCAAATGTTTATGGGTCCTTTGGCCGATGATAAGCCATGGGATGATGAGGGGGTAGTAGGATGTGAAAACTTTTTACGTCGTTGGTGGACATTTTTAGTTGATGAGGATGGTAGTATTAAATGTCAAAAAGAAGAAAACCCTCTCAATTGGAAGGCCCTTCATAAGGCATTAAAGCGGGTGAACGAGTCTTTTCAGAATTTTAATTTTAATGTTGCGGTTGCTGCGTTTATGGAGGCGCTGAACGATATTAAAAAGAATCAACAGACCCTCTCCCAGCCTCAGGTTGAGTTTCTTGTTAAGATGATGCATCCTTTTGCCCCTCATTTAACGAGTGAAATTTGGGAGCGTTTGGGGCATAAGGGATGGTTACATTTAGAATCGTGGCCGGAACTCGATGAGAATTGGTTGAAAGAAGATCAGTTCGAACTGGTAATGCAAATCAATGGAAAAACGAAGAAGAAAGAAATGGTAGATCGTTCTCTTAGTCAGCTTGAGATTGAAAATTTGGTAAAGGATAGGCTGAAAAATCACTTAAGTGCTAAGGAAATTTTGAAAATCGTTTATGTTCCTTTTAAGTTGTGTAATGTAGTTGTTCGGGATAAATGATTTTTAAATTAAATATTGAAAATTCAAATTCTCATTTCGTTTTTATGTTAAGAGCTGCTTCAGTTTGGTAACGGTCTATCTTAAAACGATCCTATGGCTAAGTGAAGAGCTCCTGGGGACTCTCCTCGATCTGCACGTGGTGATACCTTCCAAGCATATTCTATTGAGACTGCTCCAATGGGTGTGTGGTAACGGAGTCCGACTCCGAAGGACTGTCTCCAGCCAGAGTCATAAAGATCGTTGGAAAAAAATATTCGCCCTTGGTCCATAAATATAGAGGAAGCAAGAGTTTCACCCCAAAATGGCATACGTAATTCGGCTTTAAAAACGTGCAAATCAGCCTCACCAAGTAATTTATAATTGGTTCCGCCCAAATCATTAGAATTGGGAAAAACCTCGTTTAACGTGAATCCCCTTAAACTGGTTTGACCTCCAAGAAAAAAACCAACCTTGTCATAAGGAATAAAATAGTTTGAGCGATGCCAAATTTTTCCAGTTCGAGCATTCAACGCTAATATCCATTTGTTTTCTAATAAAGCGAGATAGCTAGATGCGGTAGCTGATAATTTATAATACTGTATCCAAGGGCTTCCCAAAAGATTAGGGTCTGAATATTCAAAATTGCTACCCAGCAAGAACCCTCTAGATGGGTTAAATGGCTCGTTTCTGTTGTCAAAAGTGATGTTTAGCGATGTGCTACCGATTTCAATATTATTGGTTTCTTGCGAATTGTTTATTAGAAAGTCCCGAAAAGTTACTATTTCTAGTATTTGCCAACGGAAAAAAAGATTTTCTGTGAAAAAATGCTCAATGGAATAATTGGTTCGATTGGCTTCTGAAGCAACCTGATTATTGAAGTCGGTAATCAATGCTGAGCGGCTCAAGCCAATTCTTCCTCGCGCCCTGGTCCGTAAAATATAGGGCTCTAAATAAAACATCTGGATACTTCTTTCAAAAAATGGGACAAATGATAAATTATATTGCCCATCAATGCGCAGGGAGAGAGCACGTCCCGTACCCAAAATATTGTCATAACCGATCCCAGTAAAACCTCTTAGAGTAAGACCGCGTTCATTGTTGATACCAAAACCTAAGGAAAATACCCCCGGATCCTTTTCGGTGATGGCGATGGTTACTAACTTTTCTGAAATATTTTCTGAATAGGGATCTATATAAAATTCAACATTACGGAAAAGTCCCAAAAGAAAGAGCCTTTTCCTTGAATTTTCTAGTTTTTCACTAGTTAGAATGTCATTTTCTTTAAAATCAATTTCTCGCAATACCACCTCTGGCCTAGTTATATTTAGTCCATTGATAACTATTTTTTTTACTCGATTAATAGAACCCTCCTTAATATTAAAATTAACAAAGGCCTCGGAAAAGTCGGGGGAGTACGTGATCATATCAGAGCTTTCGTTAACGATGGAAATGTCTAAATATCCTCGTTCTTGGTAAAATTTTTTTATATTCACTATGGATTGTTCCAATTGGCTGATAATTAAAGGTTTTCCTATTTCTAAGCTAATAATTTCCAGTAGTTGATCTTCGGAAAACTCTTTTAAATTTTGAAAAGCTACTTGTTTAACAATCGTTCGTTGTCCTTCAAATAGCAAAATACTTATGTCTACAGATTCAAAATTATCTAAGTAGGTAACATGATTTAATTGTGACCGAGCCTTTAAAAATCCATCGTTATAAAGGGTCACTTCAAGGTTACTAATTGATTGTTTAAGAAAATCACGGTTGTAATATCCCTCTTTGATAAGGGGCAAAGCATTTTTTAAAAGTAAATTTTTATAATATTCGTTTGAGCGGGAGAAATTACCAATAAACCTAATGGTTTTAATCTTGGTACGGGCTCCTTCATTAATTTGAAAAATGATTCTTTTTTTGAAAGCACCTTCCTCTAAAAATAGGAAGGATACATCAACTCGAGAATATCCTAATTCTACGTAGTAATTACGAATTTTTTGGATAATTTCAAAGTGGAAATTTGGGTTATTAGAATGGAAAGATTTCAAGTTTAGTTTTTCGGTAAGCAGGTTGAGATTATATGGGGATGCCCCTTTGAACAGGATTTGATACTGAACAGGGTTGGCTATGCTAATTTGAAGTTCATAGTGTTGATTAATTGATAGACTTTCTACTTCAGCATTATAATAGGCGGCTTGAGAACTTAATTTAAAAATCATTTCCCGAACTTTATCAAGAGTGCTCAGATCGTAGGGCTTGTTTAAAAAATGTTTTAGTAAGTGATTTTGTAACCATTTGTTAAATTCAATATTTTCAGAAATGACGTTAATGTTTGATATTTTGGGGTTGCTTATTGCAAAGCCCATTGATTTTCCAAGTAAAATAATAATAAAAAAAATAATTCGTAAACAAATCATTTAAATTCTTGGCGATATTCGAGGTCAATACCCAAAATGCTATCTGATCGATTTTGCCTTTCAAGAGCTGTGGAGTTTGGGATAAAGTCTTGCTGACGCATTCGAGAAATAGCCAGCAAACGATCAGATAGTCTATATTCAAACTTAAATTCACGAAAACCAAAATCCCCGGTAGTAGCTGTTACCCGTGCATTTTGTCCAAGTCTTTTGGCAATACTTATGCGGCGGAATTCGGTGTTATGATCGGGATCGTACCCTGATGAGATATTAACGTTAACCCCCACTGCCCTTTGAGCCTTTTTGAATAACCCAATATTTTGTAATAGTGCTGATCCCAATTGGGCTTGGGCATTGGATTCACTTGTTGGTCTTTGAATATTGCCCTCAACATGGTGAGGGAGTTGGCCAAATGCAATTAAAGATAAAATATCAGATTCTGATAACATAGGTTGACTAGAGAGCCGAACTTGAGGTTTGGATAGGTTACCTTGAACATTAAGAGCAATATCGTATTTATCAATTCGAGCCTCTGCTAGAAAATACAGTTGGGGATCAAAATCCTCCCTATCAGAGAGAAAGATCTGACCTTGTTGAATAAGAAACTCCTGTTCCCTATATTGAATTTTAGAACCTTTATTTACCTCGATATGTCCGAGCAATTTTGGATTTCTTGGAGAATCCTTAATTACAAGTTGACCCTTTGCCGTTCCCTCCATCAAATTATTGCGTATATTTAAGGATTTTAAACTTAAAGAGACTAAAAGCATCAGAGGATCTGAGGCTTCTCTGAGAAGGATCCGGGGCAATAAGGAGCTTTTTCGGATTTGGCTTGATTCGGTGGCTTCAATGTCTTTTGTCATTAATCCGTTTTCCACAGTAATGTTACCCATCAAAACGTAAGGGAACCAGTTTCCCTTAATTGTCATATTTCCATGGGTATTCAACTGAACTCCATCCATTGGTATAAAAGCCAGATTGGCAAATGTAATTGGAATATCAACCTTCATCTCACCAAATTTTTCGAAAATAACCTTGCCCGATGCTGATATGTTACCTTGAGCAAATTGAGCGGAACTACTTGAAATTATTAAGTTTCGGTTTTGTAATTCGATGCGCGCATTGAAAAAAGTAATTGGCTGAGGTAGGTTTTCGATTTGAATCGTATTATTATTGATGAGTATAGTTCCCGATGAGTCAAAATCATTAAACATATTATCGATTTGAAGTTGGCCTAAAATTCTTCCCTGCAGAGAATCCAAGAAGGGCAAAATAGGTTGAAACAGTTGGCTTTCCAAGTCAAAAACCATTTTTAAACCTAAGTTTTCTAGGTTACCAAAAAGACTTAAATCTAATAATTGATTTTTTAATCCTTTCAAAACGATACTTTCTTTGTCAAATTCCCCATTTCTGAAGTAGATGATTTTTTCTTTATCAAGTTTAATATCAATGCCTAACCCAGAAAAGAAAATATCTACTATTTTTAAATAACCAGAGCCCTGATAAGGCTCTTTGTTTGAATATTCGAAATTAAATTCACCAGTAAAATTGGTTTTTATGCTATCTATGAGTTTGGATGAATTAATTAGCGGCAAAAATATTTTCGGATCAAAATGATCACTTTTAAAAAAGATTTTATTAATATTATTTGATGCAAATTGCAAATCGAGTTGAAATGAGTTATCCAAAATATTTATTTGGAATGTTTTTTCAGCCTCCGATAGGTGTGTCTCAACTATTATTGGCGCCATTTTTTTTCCATGAATTTCGAGTTCGGTGAACTTTCCAAAACTCGTAATTCTATAATTTGAATATGGCCTTTCGATTTTTCCTTCAAGTTCGAAAAAGCCATTTACCATGGCATTGAGAAAACTCACATTATTCAGGATATAAAGGGGAATTTTGTCCAAATGAAAGCTAATAATTGCATCTTCTTTCATGTTACCATATCCTTTGAAAAACAAACGATGATTTCCTTTTTGAATAAAAGTTTCTCCCACATTTAGTATAGAATTTTTGATCGAAAATTGGATTTTCACTAAGTCAATATATTCATTAAGTGAAAGTATTTTGGAAAAGGAACAGTTCGTTGCAATATCCCAGTTACGCCAATAAAGGGGTCCATTAATATATATTTCACATGGACCAGATCCTTCCTTAATCCATCCCAGGTTAAGGTGTTTTTCAAGGAGATACGACAAATCAAGGGCCTTAAGGACGGTTGATTTGGAGGTTAACATCAAGTTTTGTTGATTAAGGTTTATCTCCAAAAAAGTATTGATTGAAGAGCCCTCTGGTAGGGTAATTTCGGTAGGATCGAACTTCAAAATCCCGTGGGCGTACGTTAGTTTCGTTTTTATGGAGTTTAACTGTAAATTTTCGAAATTAAAATTCTGTCCCTTTAGATGAATGAAAAAGGTTGCTGTTTCGCTGTTACCCGTTATTTGTCCGTTTCCACTGATAACTCCATCAAATAGTAAGCCACTTATTTTGCCAATTTTTTGAAAATCAACATTTTCCCCTTCATAGGTAATGTTGAATCCTTCGGAGTAAATAATTTCGCCTGAACTCTTTATTATACCGGCATTCGAAAGAAAGGCTTTTCCATTATATTTTACATTTTGAGTTGAAATTGAAACGTCTCCTGTTACTTTAAGCTGACTGATATGGATAATGTTTGATTTGTCTTTCATATCTGCCTTAACTATCAGATCGCGAATCTCTATCTTTTTATCGCAGTTAATTTTAAAATCAGGCCATAATATTCCTTCACAATGTCCTTGGGAAGTGAGGTCGATCCAAACGGGAATTTTATGTAATTTAAGATTTCGAAATAGGTTTTGCAGCTCAAATTCTTCAAGAACAATTTTAAAGTGGGTTTTTGCTGATTGCCATTGATCAGCAAGTGAAATTTGGGCCTGTGATATAAGAATCTTTTGTTTAGGATTAGTAATTTTTAATTCCGTTATTTTGACAATGTTATCTTCAAAGGAAAATTGGGTGATGGTATCCCCAATTACATATTGGTTTAACGTTAATTTGGACGTTTCGATTATCCCTGAAATTTGCGCTAAGTTCTTTGGAAAACGATGATTCAATGCGCCGGTAACGTTGATTTTCCCCGTAATGTCGATCGGTTTTAATTCTTTTATAAGACTCCTTAAATGTTTTTCTAATGTTACATTAATAGTGACATTACCCTTTAGAGTCTGATTTGAATAAGATCCGCTAAAACTTAAATATGATTCGTCTCCTGTAAGATGAATCTGATCAATATTAATTTCTTCTGGGTTTATTGTGAGATTTACTATTAATTTTAGTGGAACTATGGTCGATCCTTTTTGAATAAAAATATCGTTAATTTCAAGTTTGTTTTGAATTAATTTTTTTTCAAATCTAATTTGCCAGTTGATATCTTTTAAGTACAAATAAGTATGAGATTCTGACCAAAGTAGTGAAAGCTCTCCGTTAAAAATGGTTATTTTAGTTTCTTCTAAAAAAGGAAATAAATTGAATAATTCGAACACATATCGTTGATCAAGTTGGCTCCAATCGAAAGGGTTTTTACTTTTTTGCATGCTATTACCAAAGGACACATTTTGAATAATTACAATGGGGCGAATTAGACGAAGATGATTAATGCGATATTTTCCTTGCCATAATTTATAAAGGGACATTCCTATATCCAGTTCTTCGATGGAGATTCTCTGTGGAATATCTGGACTTTGAATTTGGCTCATTAATTTCACTTCTTTAAATTTGATACCTAAGGTAAGGGGCGAGATGGAAATTTCCTTTATTTGAGCCTTATAGGGTGTCCTTTCATTGAGTTGACGAATGAGTTCGCTTTGAATTTTTTCTTTAATGTACGGGGTAAAATATTCTAATAAGCTATAGGTTAGAACCAAACTAATCAAAAAAAACGCAGCGAAAATGAATAAATTCGGTTTTTTCATACTTTTTGGGGTTTTAGCCACTCCTTCAAAAGAAGATCGGCATCGCGAAAGTCAGGATTTTTCTGAACCAATTCATCTAATAGTTTGATGGCCTTTTTTTTATCACCTAAAAGATACAGTAGCCTAGCCTTTTCATATGAATAAATGGAATAGTGGTCAGCTACCGATGGTTTAAAGAGGTGTTTTTTGAAATAATCTAACAATTTGCTAGCATTTAGAAGTTTGTAAGTATCAAGGTAACACTGAAAAAGTAACCACAATTCATTTTCTTTTAATAAATAATGCTCGGCCATTTTTCCTTCCAATAGTTTACAACAAAAGTCCTTGTCTCCTAATTCGTACGCTAGAATTGCATAATCATAAATTTTAGTCGGTGATTGCCTCATAATTTCTTTCCATTCGCTGGGTAGGGATGTGGATTGAGGCTTTTCTTCTTTTATTACTTTGATGGATTTTGGTTGGGAAGTGCGCTTATCCAGAATTTGGTTTGCTTTTTTTAGGATGAGCTCATGTCTTTTTTTCTTAACATAGTCATCGTGCGGATCGAGTTTTTCCAGTATTTTTAATCCTTCATCCGCTTTATCAAGAAGATCTTGACTAAGATCAATTTCAATTTGGGTAATCAACTCGTTCTTTTTTTTGTTAAAAGCGGCTTCTTTGTCAGTGATCATTCGTTTTCGAATTTTACTCACTTGAGGTACTATCAGGTCTAAGGCAAAGGTTTGAGCCAACGATTCTAATTGATTTTGGGTTGTGGCCAATACCAATATTTCATTTGCTGTTTCTTCATCAAAACGAAAACCACATTGATTTAAAGCCTCTACCCAAGCACCCCAATGAATTGCCTGATTTTTTTCTAATAAGTTAAAAACGATTTGATGAAAGGCCATGGGCTTACCAATTAGACAAAAGAAGCGCCAAAGATGATGGAGATCCGTCGGTTGAATAACTTGGGTAAACAATTTTTCTAACAAGACGTCGACAATTAATTGCTCATGACGATACGTCTTCCAAAGATCATGAATTGTTACTTCGATATGACTTCTTGAATCCACATTTTAATATTAATGAAAAATAATCTGTAAAAAAAGGAATTAAAAATTATTGGTTTACTCGGGAAACGTACTCTCCGGTTGAGGTATCAATCCGTAAGAGGTCTCCTGTATTTATGTGTAGTGGGACTTTAACCACAAGTCCTGTTTCTAAAGTGGCCGGCTTGGTTGCTCCTGTCACCGTATCTCCACGAAAGCCTGGATCTGTTTGAACGACTCTTAAATTAACGGCTTTTGGAACATCAATGGAAACTGGTCTTTCATTATAAAACAAAACAACAACCTCTAAGTTTTCTGTTAGGTAGTAACGTTGATCTCCCACCGATTCTTCACTCATGGTGATTTGTTCATAGGACTCTTTATCCATAAATGTGTAGTGGCTGCCATCTTTATACAAAAAGGTCATTTCTTTATTGATAACGTCGGGAACTCCGAACTTTTCTCCCGACTTAAAGGTTCGTTCTAAAATTTGTCCCGTTAACAAATTTCGTAGCTTAGTCCTAGAAAATTGATTACCTTTTCCAGGTTTTACGTGTTGAAAATCGATTATTGAGTACGGTTGGCCATCCAGTAGTATTTTTAAACCCTTTTTGAAATCAGAGGTATCATACATGGCTGTCTCCTTATTCCAATTTCATAGGCAAGGGTAATGTCACTCTTGTGTGGAAGTCAAATGTTGATGAAGAATCCGATCGCGCGCTCGATCAACCGCCTTAAGAAGGTTCGTTAACAATTTTCTTTTTTGTTCCAAAATCATTTTTTCCCGATTTGGTAACGGCTTAATTGGTGTGGGAATTTCTTGGGGCATAAGCCACTCCATGCGTTTGAGGAGTTGAGGTTCTCCGGGAAACAGCTTGATCACCTGATCGAAACGTTCCTTTGCTTTTTCAATCTCCCCTCGGGCCAGGAGGGCATCGAGAAAAGAAAGTTCCCGATCCAAAAGAAAATGAGATTCCTGGCTTTGTTGGTCGGAAGGGGGGGCGGGTGAGTCTCCTGGCAACTTTGCCGGGTTAGGGCTTTTGGAATCTGTCTCTTGTTGGGGAACCAGTCGTTTCATTTGAAAGACTTCGTCTTCAAATGCCAGGCTGCTTGTTGTTTCCAACTTTTTAATAGCATTTAGGGACTTTTCGTTTTGAGGGTTTATTAACAGAGACATTTTATATGCTTTTAAGGCCTCTTCAGAATTTTTTAACAAAACATAGGTATCTCCCAACAATTGATAAGCCAGAATATTATCGGGAGCCAATTTAACAGCTTGAGTAAAGTGTTTTAAAGCAGGGGTTGGTTGATTCTTCGCTAGATAAATTCTACCTAAAACTAAGTGTCCTCCCGCATAATCTGGGTTTTTTTCTACCCCATCTTTGGCAATTCTCAACGCTTCATCCAGTTTTTGCCTAGCCCTTAATGCATCGGCCACGACAGCGAAGATTTTGGAACTAGGATTTTTTTGGTAAAGCCTTAAATATTCTTCAAACTCCTTATCCGATAACACGTTTTTATTGTCTCATAGGCAGAGGGGAGTTTCAAGAAACAAAGTTGCGAACGAACCAAAAATTGTCTATGTTTTTTTAAAACTGAGGTAGAAGAATAAAAAGCGTGAAAAGCTAGGTTTTGCAAGAGGTAGGTCACAAATGAAAGCAGTGTCACTATCAGAATCAACCACAAAGTGGGTATG
>JANWYU010000176.1 GCA_025055135.1 Pseudobdellovibrionaceae bacterium
CTACTGACGATGCCATAACAAACCCCTTCCACTATGGAAGCCCCTAGTGTGCCTAAACAGCAATAGAGAAAACGGTAACGACCCTAATCCAAAAACAAAGAAAATGGAATCTATTGGCTGCCAATTATGCCCGATAAACATCACATAAATGAGAAAAAGCCATAAAGGATATTTCAAGATCATAAGGAGGTACCGCAACCGTAATGACCACCCCATACAAAATATTCCCCAATTACCAACAACAGCTCCCAAAGCAACAAAAATTCCCAAACAAAATGCCAACAACTCCTTAATCTCCAACAAAAAACTGAAAGCACATAATATAACAACAAAAAGACTCTGCACTAGCAAAAAATTTTTCACGCCTTTTTGATTACTGAATGCGTGAAAATTTGGCAAGTAAATTAGAGTGAAGGGCATCGACAAGACGCAAAAATAAGAACCAGTAACATTGAGGAAAAATCCCTATGGGGTTTTAGATTATTTATTCCGACGTTTCACTGTGTTCTATTTTTTTTAAAAAAGCGTATACTCTAACCAGCCATCCTATAAAGAAAAGTAAAATGAGAGCAATGGTCCCTAAGGAATTGCTTAGCGAAAACCATTTGTCCAATTGTGGACCAAGCCAACTAGCCCCTATTAAAAGGCCAATCAATTCAAAACCCAAATGAAGGGATATCCAAGGACTTAATGAACTTTTCTTTTTAATTTGGCACCTGCTTGATTTTTTTCTTTGTAGCGTAATCGTTCTTTTCGTAAATGTATATACCGCTGTTCCTTTGGATCTCGCCTGGCAACTTCATCAAGTAGTTCATATGCCTTAGCAAACAGGCCCTGCTCCTCATAAGCTAAGGCCAACTGTAAGCGCAATCCTCCATCATGATCTCTTTGATCAAACCTTTGGATAAGAATTTTCAATTTATCGATGACCTGATCGTATTTTTTCTCGCTCATTAATATATCTACCTCAAGTTTGGCCAAATTAAATTGCAGAGTTTCAGAAATGGGAATGTTACCTAAGCACTGAGAGACTTCCCGCAAAGCAGCTTGCCTATCCCCCAACTCAAATAGGGACGAGGTAAGAGAAAAAATTACTTCACAAAAATCTTGTAAATTTAAATTAAAATTTAATAGCTTGTAAGCCTCTGTTACAGCAATTTTATGGTCATTTAGATAATCAACTGACAAACGAATGATTTGTTTTTGCAAATTGATAAGGTCTGTCTCATTGGTAACAAACAGTCGCTGCACCCTCAACCATTGAATGGCCTGATGAGGATTTTTTAGATTAAAAAGATAAATTTGCGCAATTTCCCCTGCTACCTGAAAGCAACGTTCATGACACTCCATCTGATCTAACTTCAATTCTTCAAAACTGCGTTCAAATAGTGATACCGCTTTCATATAGTCTTTGCTGTCCAGAGCCTTAATCCCTAATTGATGCACCTTCTCCCAACGAGAGGTACACGACAACAAAGCAGGAAGGAATATTATAATTATAAATACTGTATTGAATACATACTTTAAATTCGTTGTCCTAGTTTGGATACTCATGATCCTGATGGGATTGATCATTTGGGGTTATTCCATTTTCATCACTTCCTGAATCCTCAGTATCTACTACCGCAAAAGCAACTACCGAATCTTCCGGCTGTAAGCTAATCAGTTTCACTCCCTGTGCCATGCGTCCGTATACCGCTATTCCTTTTACATCAGTCCGGATCAGTTGCCCCGAGTTAGTCGTTAAAATAATATCCTGATGATCCCTAACAATCTTGGCTCCAACAAGAAGACCTGTTTTTTCTGTAGTCTTTAAAGTAATAACACCTACCCCATTTCTTCCTTGCACCCGATATTCATCGAGATTCGTTCGTTTACCAAAGCCCTTCTCCGTTACCAAAAGGATAGTATCTTTTGACTGTTTGTTAATGGTGTCAAGGCTAACTACCGAATCTTGATCAGTTAATGAGATGGCATGTACTCCTCGTGCGGCTCTTCCCATACTTCGCACTTCTAATTCGTCAAACCGAATCGACATTCCTTCCCGGGTAACCACAAATATGTCATCGTTACCCGATGATATTTTTACATCAATTACTTGATCATCTAAATCGGTTGTTAAAGCAATCATCCCTGTTTGTCTGATATCTGAAAATTCACTTAATGGCGTTTTTTTGATATATCCTTTTTTTGTGATCATCACGACAAATCTATTCTCTGAAAACTCAGGAACAGGTAAAACTGCTTTAATTTTTTCATTTCCTGAAATTTTAATTACATTAGCAATCGATCGTCCCCGACTTTGACGATTGCCTAATGGTAACATGTAAACCTTTGTGGAATAAACTTTTCCCTTATCGGTAAAGAATAATACTGATGTCTTGGTAGAGGCTGTAAAAACATTTTCAACATAGTCATCCTCTCGTGTTTCCATGCCACGCATGCCGCGACCACCCCTTTTTTGGGAGCGATATTCATCCGTTGAAATCCGTTTAATATAACCCGTATTGGTCATCATGACCACCATGGATTCATCTGCGATCAGATCCTCATCAGCTAATTCTTCTGTATCTCTTTCTATTTTAGTTCTTCTTTCATCACCAAATTTCTTTTTAATTTCAATAAGCTCATCAATAATCACCTTATAAACTTCGCTGGTATCACTTAATATTTTTGTTAATCTCGATATCTCTCGAGCCAACTCAGCCAACTCCTGATCAATTTTATCCCGTTCTAAACCAGTAAGGCGCTGCAATCGCATTTCCAAAATTGCCTTTACTTGGCGCTCAGTATAATCAAAATGAGCAATAAGTCTTTGCTCAGCCTCAGTAGCATCATTTGAGGTTTTTATGATTTGTACAATTTCATCAATATGATCTAAAGCCTTTCTCAAG
>JANWYU010000190.1 GCA_025055135.1 Pseudobdellovibrionaceae bacterium
AGTAACCTTCATCTTTTAAAGTTTGACCAAGCACCTCTCTAATGGGAGCTTCATCATCAATGACAGCAATGCGGATATTGCGATTAGAAAGAGACATATGATTTTCCACAAAAAGTGTAGCGGAAAGGCCTTTTGATGTCAGTGATCCCTAATCCTATCGCATCGCTTCAGTCAGTAAATAGTGGTTTCTTTTGGACGTTTTTTGATATCAAAAAACATATATGTCCGTGTCTTCCGTAGCAGTTTCCCGTAAAAAATCATCGCGAAAATCCGTGCCGCGCTTGCGGCTTGGTCTCTCTCACGAATTGTGTCGGTTGATGTATCAAAAAATGCTGTATTCCCGCATTTTGGAGGAGCGGTTAATTAAAATTTATCGAGCGGGTGATGGTTACTTTTGGATTGGGGGTCCTGGAGAGGAAGGATTTGGAGTGCCCTTAGGCCTTTTGGTGCGAAAAGGTCAGGGCGTTTCGTATGATTATCTGCACCTTCATTATCGATGTACTCCAACGTTGGTAGCAATGGGTATGCCTATGATAGATTCAATTCGGTTGATGATGAATCGCTCTACCGATCCTTGTACTGGGGGACGTAACTTTTCCAATCATTATTGTTTTCCTCAATGGAATGTCCTTCCTGTTACCTCACCCATTGAGGTACAGTATGTGATGGCTTTAGGTACGGCTCATGTGCAAAAACGGGCCCAATCACCTGGAATTACCATTGTGACTGGGGGTGATGCTGGTACTGCCGAGGGTGATTTTGCTTCGTGTTTGGTGTGGTCTTCTCGTAAGGGTCAGGAGTTACCCATTCTAATTACCGTACAAAATAATCGTTGGGGCATTTCTACTGCCTATGAGGGGCAGCATGGTGAGGATTGTATAGCAGACCGGGCGCGAGCCTTTAATATAAAGGCTTCGGTAATTGATGGAAATGACCCTATCGAATCGTATCGGGTTATTAAAGAGATGATGGAGTATGTGAGACAGAAAGGTAAGCCGGCCTTTATTGAAGCTTTTGTTTCCCGACTATATGGTCATTCCTCTGCTAGTGGGGCAAATTATGTTACCAATGAAGAATGCCCAGTTCGGCGTTTTGAGGAGTTGTTGTTGCGGGTAGGAGTGATCAAGGAACAAGAATGTAATCAGTGGCGTAAAGAATATGAGGAGGAAGGTTTTCAGGCGCAACAAAAGGTGCGGCAAGAGCCCGTGCCCAGCGGAGAGTCCATTTGGAATCATATTTACGCCGATCAACAACATCCCGATTGGAGGAGATTTTAATGGCCAACATGGCTCAGGCCATTCGCATGGCCCTTCATTATGCGGAAGAAAATTACCAACTCCACGACGTTTTTGGTCAGGATGTGGGAGCTCCGTTGGGCGGTGTGTTTACGGCAACTCAAGGTATTCAGTGTGCGTGGAACTCTCCACTTGATGAGCGGGGGATTATTGGAATGGCCATAGGTATAGGCATGGCGGGAAAACGTTGTGTGGCCGAAATTCAATTTGCTGATTACATCTTTAATACGATGGACCTATTAAAATTAGCTGGTAACATGTATTGGGCCTCTCACGGTCAATATTCCATTCCAATCGTAGTAATGACTCCTGTGGGTGCAGGGATTCGAGGATCGATTTATCACTCCCACTCTTTTGATTCATGGGCATCGCGCCTGCCCGGTTGGAAGATAGTGTTACCATCCAATCCCCTTGATGCTTATGGCCTTCTTTTGTCGTCTATCTTGGATCCTAACCCAGTTTTGTTTTTACCTCCGAAGGCCTTAATGCGAGTGAAAGGGAAGGAGTTGATTCCCGGTGAGCCTGAGGATGAAAAAGAGCTCAAAGCTATGATTGATGCACCTATCGGAGATCGCACCCAGTGGAAACCGCGCTGGCCTCGGCTAAAGGAATATTTGATCCCCTTGGGTAAGGGAAGAATTGTTAAGGAAGGGAATCGGGTAACTCTGGTAACCTGGGGTCGCTATGTCGGAATTTGCGAGCAAGTTATTGATGATTTAATAGCTTCTGCAATGATCGATTCCACGGATGTAGAGTTAATCGATTTACGTTCTATATATCCTTATGATTGGCCTTTAATTAAAGAAAGTGTAAAAAAAACGCGAAAGGTTTTGTTCGTTAATGAAGATACTGAGGTTACCAATTTTGCCGAACATTTATCTTACCGGGTAACCAAAGAACTTTTTTATGAACTTTGGGCTCCTCCTCAAGTGATAGCAGGTAGGCATGTTCCAGGCATTGGATTGCATCCCAACTTGGAGGATGCTTCGGTGCCGGGGGCTGATGAGATAAAAAAAGTAATCATAGCTTTGATTCAAGAGGTTCCTTAAGTGAGTTCATCACATTTTAAAGGGGATGATCATATTTACTGGTGTTACCAACAGGCAGTACAATCCCCCGAGGTTGATGTGCGCTTTTATCGGCGTTTTTTTAAAAAACATGTAGGGCGCGATCCGCGTACCTTTCGGGAAGATTTTTGTGGCACTCATATTTTGTGTGTAGAGTGGGTGCGTCTTAATCAAAAAAATATTGCTTATGGCATTGATATCGATCCATTTCCCATTCGCTGGGGTATAAAGCATAATCAGGCCCGACTGAACGAACAACAACGAAAACGCATCATCATCTTCCAAGGTAATGTCAAAGCTAAAAAAATTGTGCCGACCGACATTGTGGTGGCAGCAAACTTTTCTTACTTTGTTTTCAAAGAAAGATCGGTGTTACTTCGTTACTTTAAAAATGTGCGAGAGAGTATTAAAAAGGATGGCTTATTTTTTTTGGACACATTTGGCGGGGAGGGGGTTTTAACTCCCAATGTGGAAAAAAGGCGTGTTGGTTCTTTTTGGTACTATTGGGAACAAAAAAGCTTTAATGTGATTAATCATCATGCTCAGTTTGCCATTCATTTTCGTTGGAAAAATCGCTGGTATCGCAATGCCTTTACCTACGATTGGAGATTGTGGACATTACCCGAACTGCAAGACTGTCTGCTTGAAGCGGGGTTTTCCTCGGTTGTGGTGTTATGGGAAGGAACCACACGAAATGGTGAAGGAAATGGGGTCTTTCGTCCTACTCGTCGTGCTGCATCTTGTGAGTCTTGGGTTGCCTACCTAGTGGCTAGCCCACAACAGGGATTATTTTAATAATAAATTTTCATTTTTTTATTAATTCCATTTAAATTAATCAAAGAATTGGTGTTTTCTTTTGATATTATAACCTGCGGATAGTAATCAACCAAAACCTGTAAGACCACTTCTTTTGCAAATTCCAAAAAATCTTTATAAGCCCCTATCACCTGCTCTCGTGGATATCGCTCAATCCACTGAGAATCAAAAAATCCCGTAATATAAAAGTATACAGGGGGAAGTCGGGGGTCATTTAATTGGACAAGGTAGCCGGTAAATCCTACCGTACCGTTAAGACCTTTTATATAGGTATTGAAATGGGTTTCAAAATTTTTATTAATGAAATTCATTAGTTTGGCAAAGTTGGCCTTTATCCATCTGGAAAAAGGGGCTTTAGTTTCATCAACATAGTGACTAAAGATAAAAAATCGAGTTGCTGTTCCATCAACTTGAAACTCACCATCACATGTGGTCTTTTTGTTCTCCAATTTTCTGTTTTGTTGGTTCAATTTCATGCATTCAGTATCAATCACCACAGCTTTAATTGGTACCTTACGATTTTCAATGATTAAGTATCTTAAATCTAAAAATTCAAAGCCCATTAAAATGCTTTTTCCATTCATGCTTAAAACAATCCCATTTTTTACAAGTTCGTGATGATTAAAGGCTTGTTTTAAGTAAAACTGATCACTCTTGTTGAGTAAGTCCTGAGGATGTTGATTCGGTAATTTTTTGAAGGTTAATCCGTTGGTATCAAATTTAGGATCATTTGATGGATCATCCATGTGATTCGGTAATTTTGACACCTGAAAGGCTCGTACTATTTGAAATCGCGAGGGTCCGTTGCCTACTACCTTCAGAGGGGTATCCTTCAGAAAATCCAAGGGCGAAATAGGGTGTGAAAACGGAAAATGCCGTTACAAGGGGCAATGCCGTTTTGAAAATCTTCACCATCTTCATCAAATTTCCCACGGTTTACCTCCATAGAATGAAAATGAATTGCGGGTTCCTATTTTTAAGACTTAAACTCTGTTTCTTCAAAGAGAGTTCATGTTTGCGAACAATTTTCATTGTCTGACAGGAATTTTGCCTTTAAGCTTTGAGGGTTAAGGTGAACATCATGTTGAAAAACGGTAATACACAAAAAAATAACAACAACAGTGAAGATAGGAGCGTTTCACCGGATCGGTGGACAGCCATTGTGTTAGCGGCCGGAAAGGGAACCCGAATGAATTCCCCTTTGCCCAAAGTGCTCCATCCTGTGGCAGGACGTCCCATGTTGGTCCGGGTACTTGAGCAGCTCAAGCGGCAGCCCTTCGCTGAAATTCGGGTGGTGACTGGGTTTGGATATCATTTAGTTGAAGCGGTCATAGGAGCCTTGGGTGTGGTTTCTTATCGGCAATCGGAACAAAAAGGTACGGGGCATGCCGTGAGTGTGGCTCGACCAGAACAGTTAGATGGGGATGTTCTCATTCTCAATGGGGATCATCCTTTGATTGAAAGTGAAGATATTGCCAGCATAATGTCCCGGTTTGAAAAGAGCCATTGGGATTTGGCCGTAGTAACTGCAGAGGTTACTCATCCAGGATCTTTGGGCCGCATTGTACGGCACTTGGGACAGATCAAAGCCATTGTTGAAGCTCAGGACGCGTCAGCGCAAACCTTGCAGATTAAAGAGGTTAATACCGGAATCTATTGTGTAAAAGCACAGGTACTGAAGGAATTGTTACCGTTAATATCCAATCAAAACACAAAGGGTGAATATTATCTCACTGAGATTGTTACTCTTGCTTTAGAAAAGGGTTTGAAGGTTGGAACATTGGAAAGTCATTCTCGGGTAGCCTTTGGAGTGAATACTCAAAGTGAATTAGCCCAGGCCTCACAAATTCTTTTTGATCAAAAGGCGCGTAGTCTCATGGACTCTGGTGTGTTACTTTTAAATCCAAATTCTGTTTATATAGAAGAAACGGTAACCATTGAACCTGGCACTGCAATTTATCCTAATGTGATGATCCGTGGTCGTACGCGTATTGCGAGTTTCTGTTCTATTGAGCCCAACTGTTTTATTGTTGATTCAGAAATTGAGCGAGGTGTTCACATTAAAGCGGGAAGCTATTTGGAGAGGGTAAAAATTATGAAGGAGGCTCAAATTGGACCCTATGCTCGATTGCGACCGGAAACAGTAATTGGCGAACAGGCGCAGGTGGGTAACTTTGTTGAAATGAAAAAAGTTAAATTTGGTTCGCAATCCAAAGCCAACCATCTAACTTACCTGGGAGATGCTGAAGTGGGGATTGGGGTCAATATAGGATGTGGTACAATTACTTGTAACTATGCGGTTGATCGCAAAAAATACAAGACGGTGATTGGTGACCATGTGTTTGTCGGATCAGACACGCAATTTGTGGCTCCGGTAACTATTGGTGAACATGCGGTGATTGGCTCGGGATCCACCATTACCAAGGATGTACCGCCCTGGGCTTTGGCAGTGGCACGTGCTCATCAAATACATCGTGAAGATTGGGCTAAAAAATTGGTTAAAAACACTTCAGAAAGTGACAGTTCCGATGGAGACAAGTTACCACCAAAAGAAAAAAATACGGAACCATCTAAGGAGACACGATAATGTGTGGCATTGTTGGCTATCTGGGATCTCGGGATCCTAAGGATATTATTATAGAAGGATTAAGTAAGTTAGAGTATCGTGGTTATGATTCGGCAGGAGTGGCTATTTTTAATGAAAATCAGTTAGTGCGGGTTCGTGCTGAAGGTAAGTTAAGCCAACTAAAACAAAAGATTCAAGATCTTAATCTTACTTTTACAGGACCCTCAGGGATTGGTCATACCCGTTGGGCAACTCATGGGCGTCCTTCAGAACATAATGCCCATCCCCATAGTTCTGGTCCTATTATGCTCGTTCATAATGGTATTATTGAGAACTATTTGGAACTAAAAAAAGAATTAATGGGAAAAGGTTACCAATTTGAATCAGATACAGACTCTGAGGTGGTTGCTCATTTAATTAATGATCGGTGGAAACAATACGGGAACCTTTTAACTGCAATCAAAAAGGTATTACCTGAATTAAAGGGGGCCTTTTCTATTGTTGTTTTAAATCAGGAAAATCCCAATGAGTTAGTTGCTTTTAAAGATGGACCTCCTTTGATTTTAGGGTTGGGTCAAAATGAGTATTTTTTAGTTTCCGATGTAGCAGCCAGTTTGGCTTACACGAGTCGCTACATTTATTTGGACGATCGAGAAATTGTTCGGGTAACTCCTGAGGGATATGCCGTGTTTTCGGAATCGGGAGTCCGTCTTTCTAAAACTGTTACTGAAGTTGCATGGAGTGCTGATCAAGTAGAAAAGCGTGGCTTTCGTCATTATATGTTAAAAGAGATCTATGAACAGGCCCGTTCGGTGGCTCATTGTCTTGAGCCCTTTTTGGATCGTGAGCAATTTCGATTAAAACCAATGATGGAATGGTCCTCTGTGGAGGGTGTGCATATTGTTGCCTGTGGTACGAGTTTTTACGCGGGCATTTATGGGCAGTATTTAATGGAAATTTTGGGTGGCATTCCATGTCGGGTCGATGTTGCCAGTGAATTTCGTTACCGGGATCCGGTTTTATCCCCAGGAACACTCGTTTTGGCTATTTCTCAAAGTGGTGAAACTGCTGATACGTTGGGAGCGGTGCGGTTGGCAAAGGCGCAGGGTTCTCCGGTAGTAAGTATTTGTAATGTGAAACAATCATCATTGGATAGAGAATCGGACGTTACTTTTTATATGAATTGTGGTCCGGAAATAGGCGTTGCCTCGACCAAGGCTTTTACCGCCACTTTGGTGTTACTCAATCTGTTGGCGATGGATTTGGCTCGCTACCGAAAGCGTTTGAACGCCGATTTAGAATTTCAAATGTTGCGTCGACTTTTGGAGTTGCCCAGTCAAATTGAAGTGGTTTTAGCCTATGATAAGTATTTTCAGGATGCGGCCGATGCTCTTAAGCGATATCGAGGGTTTTTATTTTTAGGTCGTCATGTGCTGTATCCCATTGCTATGGAGGGGGCTTTGAAGCTCAAGGAGCTTAGTTATCTTCATGCGGAAGGTTATCCCGCTGGGGAAATGAAACATGGTCCTTTAGCCTTAATTGACGAACAAATGGCGGTAGTGGTTTTGGCTCCACAAGATGATTTGTATGAAAAAACATTAAGTAACCTTCAGGAAGTAAAAGCCCGAGGGGCTAAGGTTATTGCGGTGGGAACTTTGGAGGACGAACAATTAAAATCTTTGAGCGATCGTTATTTAAGTATTCCGAAAGTACCATGGAACATTAATCCGATATTAGCAGTCATACCCCTGCAATTAATGGCTTATCATTTGGCCTGTAGCCTTGGGCATGACGTCGATCAGCCCCGTAATTTGGCCAAATCAGTAACAGTGGAGTAGGAGTGGCTGTTTTACCGATCT
>JANWYU010000200.1 GCA_025055135.1 Pseudobdellovibrionaceae bacterium
TGTTGGCGCGTCAGGTGGGTGTTCCAGCCCTTGTGGTGTTTATGAACAAAGTGGATATGGTTGGTGACGAGGACAAGCAACTGTTGGACGTTGCGGAATTGGAGGTGCGTGAGTTACTATCAAAATATGAGTTTCCAGGTGATGAAGTTCCCATCATTAAAGGGTCTGCTTTGAAGGCTTTGGAAGGGGATCAGTCTGAGATTGGAGTGCCTAGTATTCTACGCTTGATGGAGGCGTGTGATAACTATATTCCTCAACCCGTTCGAGCTATTGATAAATCGTTCTTGATGCCTATTGAGGATGTGTTCTCTATCTCTGGTCGCGGAACCGTAGTTACCGGGCGTGTGGAGCGAGGTGTGATTAGAGTGGGAGATGAGGTAGAAATTGTGGGAATCCGCCCAACGCAGAAAACCACTGTTACCAGTGTTGAGATGTTCCAAAAAGAACTAGAAGAGGGGCAGGCGGGAGACAACTGTGGTGTCCTGTTGCGTGGAACCAAAAAAGAGGAAGTTGAGCGTGGACAGGTTTTAGCCAAGCCCGGCACGATTACTCCTCATAAAAAATTTAGTGCTGAAGTGTATATTCTAACTAAGGAAGAGGGTGGTCGTCATACTCCGTTCTTTTCAGGTTATCGACCTCAGTTCTATTTTAGAACGACTGATGTTACCGGTGTGGTCACCCTGAAGCCTGGAACAGAAATGGTAATGCCTGGAGACCGAGTTCAGTTGGATATTGAACTCATTACTCCCATCGCGATGGAAAAAGAGTTGCGCTTTGCCATTCGAGAGGGTGGACGTACAGTGGGTGCCGGTGTTGTTGTTGATATTAAAGAATAAGAGTCGCACATTGATTGGGTCTGGCTCTCCGTCGCTTTGTATAGAGGCAGAGCGGCGTACGGAGCCGGCCCTTTGACTGGTTTCTTGGGCTCGCAAGTTTTCTACTTAACGATTGATCGTTGGTGATGGTTCCAAGGATGAGGTGGACTTCATAAAGGATACAGCAGGAATTTTTAGGGTTTGCAAAAGGGCTGTAGCTCGAATGGTAGAGCGAAGGACTCCAAATCCTTAGGTTCAGGGTTCGAATCCCTGCGGCCCTGCCAGTTGGTTGCAGTATTAAAAAAAACAACAAAGGAACAGAGGAAAAAAATAAAAATAAAAAGGAAAATAAAAAGGAAAAGAAAACAAAAAAGGATTAAGAAAGCCATGGAAAAACAAATAGCAAAAGCAATTACACTTTCTTTCGCGGCAGCCGGCGCTATTGTTGCTGTTGGTCTTGGGCTTTTACTCAAATCGTTGGCTGGAGCTTTTGGTTCAATTGCTGTGTTGATGGGATATGATGCATTTCGTCATGGCTTGCCGGTTGTTGTGGGTTTGGCCGTTTTTTTGGCATTGCGTTTTCATCCAAGGGCAGTGGGTTTTAGTTATGAGGTGATGGTGGAGTTACAGAGGGTGGTTTGGCCACCGCAAAAGGATGTAAGGGCCATGACCATTGCGGTGATTTTCATGGTTACCATAATTTCTGTGATCATTTTTCTTTTTGATTTTTTGTCGGCCTTGTTATTGAAGTACATTGTTGGTTAGAGAGAATCGGCCAAAACCGGGGTGAGGTCCATTATGGAGAAACGATGGTACGTAGTTAACGTGCAAACAGGATGTGAAAATCAAGCGAAGGAAGCTATTGAGGAGCGTATTCGTAAAATGAATATGCAGGATTATTTCGGGGAAATTTTAATTCCTGCTGAAAACGTTGTGCAATTAGGTAAAGGGGGACAAAAGGTTAGTAAGTCCAAAAAATTTTTTCCAGGTTACATTTTTGTCCAAATGGTCATGAATGAGGCCACGTGGCGCTTGGTGCGAGGGGCTTCCAAAGTTGGGGGATTTGTAGGTGGTAGTGATCGTACAAGACCTCCGGAAATTAGTGAGGCAGAAGTAGCTCGTATTACCCAACAGGTTGCAGGTTTGAGTCAGAAGACGAAACAAAAAATCAATTTGTCCATTGGAGAAAATGTGGTGGTAACAGATGGGCCTTTTGCAAACTTCAATGGTGTGGTGGAAGAAATTAACGAAGAAAAGGGTAAAGTAAAGGTTTCAGTGTCGATTTTTGGTCGTCCTACGCCTGTGGAGCTTGAGTTTACTCAGGTGGAAAAGGCGTGAATTGATCGGGCAGTTACGCGATTGGTAACGCTTATTAAGTGGACTTGATTTTAGAAGCGTTTCAGGTTAAAGGCTGTAGCACGTTGCGAACATAGCTTTGATTTGGGGGGGGATATGGGTGCAGCCTGTTCATTTGATCTTTATTCTTGGTTTTCTAGATGGGTTCTGATAATCGCAATGTTTGGGGCCTTCCTGTGCCATGGTGGGTATAGGATTGAGGAGGCGCGAGCATCTTCAACGCCGGCCTTTTGGCGGGTGGATTGGGGTGGATTTGCGGAGCGATTAGAGCGTCAAAGTGAGGATGGTTTTTCGAAGCTGGATCTATTTCGATTAAGACGGCAACAGGGAAAAACGTATTGTCATGATTTACGACGCTTTTTAATTGAAGATGGTCGATTGGACATTAGAGTTGCTTACGGATATTTTGATGCGGTCTATGGAAAAAAAATATCATTTTCTTACTGGGAAGCAGACCCTTGGTCGATTGGTAACGACATCTTTGGGCGTTCGTTGATATCCGGTAAGAGTATTGCTCCAGCCCTTGATGGAGAAGAGTTTTTGGCGCTGATGGGACTTTTAACAAAAAAGTGCCCTGTAAATCAACCAGACCGATGGGCTTGCGGTTTTGAAGTTTTGTTCGGGGGACCTGGGTTAAGGAGGGTTGTGCTAAAAAAGAATATCACCTGGGATGGCCAACCAGTTCCGGCGTATATCACGGTAACATTTTCTTCAGCAAGTCCTTTTCATGAAAAGAATATAGGTGAATTGAGTGCGCTTCAAAATCAATTGAGTTGGCAGTCGGCGCGAAACTTTCTTGAAGGGTTAGGGTCTGCCGATGTTGTGTTTTACGTGGGACACTCTCGTAAGCTAGGTGGTCCTGATTTTTGGCCACCGGTGTTACGCTCAGGGGATTTTAAGGTAAATTATGATTATTACAATGAGTTACGGGAGGGGAGACGCTTGTTACTTACCTGGCTTCAAGCTCGTCGCAATGTTCATGGCGTTTTGGGATTAATCTCCTGTGAGTCCCATCTGTTTCTTTCTGACGTGTTGGACGTTCATCCCAGTCTATCTGTGATTTATACCAAGAAGCAAATTAGTGCGTTTGAATCAACAGTAGGTCTTGCTCTTTATTTAGATTCCATTTTAGGTGGGAAGTGTGTGTCTGATGTTACCCAGTTTCTAAACCAAAAGATCATTAAAAGTGATTTTTATGAAACGGTTAATTTTTAGATTTGGGATAGGGGAGACTATTAATCCAACTGGAAAAGGCTACTTGAGCCTTTTTTATTTGAATGGAACGGAGGGATTTTTTACGTAATTCGGGGTTTTTTTCTTTCGATTTTATTTGATCCACCTCAGAGGGTAACAAGGGCGGTAACAAACCAAAGTTGATATTAATGGGATGAAATTGAGAGCTGCGATAATCTGAGACAATGGCATGCCATAAGGATCCTAGAAAGCTTTCTCGAGGGGGATAGGGTATAGGGATCTGACGTAAAAAGGCATCAACAAAGTGAGCACACAGAAGGCCCATACAGGCCGATTCAAAGTAACCTTCAACTCCCACAATTTGACCAGCAAAAAATATGTCGGGATCTTTTTTGCTACTTAAATTAGGGTTAAGGCGAGATGGACTATGCAAATAGAGATTGCGATGAAGGCTACCCAATTTGAGGAATTCCGCCTGTTCTAGTCCCGGGATCATTCGAAAGATTCGAATTTGTTCGTGGTATTTCATTCGTGTTTGAAACCCCACCATGTTATAAGCAGTGCCATCAAGATTGTCCTGGCGCAATTGCACGACGGCGTAAGGTGCAGTACTCCATCCCGGGGGCTGTAATCCCACCGGTTTTAGCGGACCAAAGCGTAGGGTATCAGGACCACGTTCCACCATAGTTTCAATGGGCATGCAACCTTCGAAGAAGGGAATTTGATCAAAGTCTTTCGGTAACACTTTTTCGGCCCGAGCTATTTCGTCTACCAAACGGTAATATTCCTCTTTGGTTAGCGGGCAGTTAAGATAATCGTCACCGCCCTTTTGGTAACGTGACTGACGAAAAACCTTACTCATGTCTATGCTATCGGAAGCAACAATGGGGGCGATGGCATCAAAAAAATAAAGAAACTCTTTTCCTAGGTACTGGCGTAAAGAGGTAGCCAAGGGATCCGATGTGAGAGGACCAGTAGCAATTACCAATGGGCGAGGTAACTCATCCAAAGAAGTTACATGGTAAGTAACCCTTTGAATCAAGGGCGTTTTTTCAATAAGCTCATTGATGTCTTGGGAAAAAAGGTTACGGTCCACAGCTAATGCCTGTCCTGCTGGGACTGAGTTTCTTTTTGCGGCAGCAAGGATGAAGGAACCCAATTGTTCTGCTTCCCATTTTAAAGCTTGGGGAGCACTATCGGGATTCATACTACCTAAGGAATTGGAACAAACGAGTTCTGCGGCATAGGGTGTGTGGTGAGCCGGGCTTTTGCATTCAGGCCGCATTTCGATAAGCCCCACCCTCCATTGAAAACGATGGGCCAGCTGTAGGGCACACTCGGAGCCGGCCAGTCCGGCTCCTACAACGATAACATCCCAATTTGCTGCAAGTTGCCTTAAATGGTCGGGGGTTTTTGCTAATAGCATGGCTAACAGGTATAGTGGAATTTAATGTCCCAGTCATCTATGCAGTCTTTGGCTGAAGTTCTAATGAAAATGCTGGAAGATCGGCGATCCCCTTTGGGACACAGCTTCATTATTACCAAAATTCATGGGGGGTGGTCTCGCTGGTTACCAGCTTCTGTTGCCCAAAATACAAAACCCCTTACCTTGAAGGGCGGTTGTCTGACCGTATGGGTAAAAAATTCGGTGTGGCTTTATGAATTAAATTTGAGTCGTAAGGCCCTTATTGATCGACTGAATCGTGAGTTAGGGGGTGAGGCGTTCATTAAGGATATTCGGTGGACATTTCAGGATGATGATCAACCAAGTATGGAGGGAGATCATGGGTATTGTGATGCGGAAAATCATGAGAAGAGGGATGGAAAGAGGTGAAGTCAGCTAGGGAAGGAGACAAAAAGCATGCCGAGTTTTCATGTTATTTATCATACCAAGAAAGACCCTATTGAGGCTTTTGAGCTTCTTTGTCAGGTCCTGGAAAGGGGCGATGAGATTACGAAGTTTGATGCCCATGCTACCTGGAAAAAAAAAGAAAATACCTTATCAGGTATTGTGTCGGGAAAACAGTTTCGAGCCCATGTAGAAGTTCAGCCGGATTCTCAGGGATCTAATGTAATTTTTAAAATAGAAGTAGGATTGTTACTAATGCCTTTAAAAGGTAAGATTAGTGAAATTTTAACGCGAAAGTTAGAAAAATATATTGCTTAAGGTAACGAATTTGCTTAATGAAAAAAAAGAATTCGCCCACAAGGAAAACTAAGAAAAATTCCTCAAGTTTTGAGTTGTCGCAGGTGCCAAACTCTGACGGAGGGTCGGAAGAATCCTCTGAAAATCAATTGTCTGTGCGGGACAGTTACTTGCCGGTATTAGTGCCATCTGCCTCTGAAAAGGCTTTAACGGTGAGTGATCCAATCACTCGCTATTTGGCAGAGATTCGTAAATATCCATTGTTAAGTCGAGAGGAAGAGTTTGAGTTAGCGAAGCGTTACTATGAAACCAAAGATAGAGAGGCGGCGCAACGGTTGATTACTTCAAATTTGCGTTTTGTAGTAAAAATTGCCAGTGAATATGCGCGATTTGGACTGCGATTAATTGATCTCATTCAAGAAGGTAACATTGGGCTTCTTCATGCTTTAAAAGAATATAATCCATACAAAGGCGTTAGGCTTATTACTTATGCGGTTTGGTGGATACGGGGATATATTCAAGAATATCTGATGAAACAATATTCTTTGGTTAAAATTGGAACAACTCAGACCCAAAAAAAATTATTTTATAAGTTACAAAAAGAAAAACAGAATTTAGATAAGATTGTTGAGAATGGTGACTTAGAAGAGTTGGCTCAGAGATGGAATATTTCCTCAGAGGACATTCGAAGCATGATGGAAAGAATGAGGGGTAGAGATGTGAGTCTTAGCTCTCCGGTAGATCAAGATAGTGACGTGAGCTTTCTTGAACTTCAGGCCAATGAAACCGAAGCGTTGGATGAGGTCTTAGCTCGTCAGGAGGAGGTTGCTATTCTCAAAAGCCGTATTGAACAAGTAAGGCATCGTTTGACTCCGAAGGAGCAGGTTATATTGGACGAGCGGTTACTAGCCGATGAACCGGTTACTTTGCAAGAAATTGCTGATCGGTATGGGATCACTCGAGAGGCCGTTAGACAGACAGAGGCTCGACTGGTGCAAAAGTTGCGGAATATGATGCAAGAGCTGGTTTAGTGGTTTTTGAAGTATCTCATTAATATTGTAGAGTTGAAAAATCTGGATCACTTTTTTTACAGAATGGGGTGATCTGGATTTTGGTCGGTTAAAAATGGGCGTTGATTATCGATGTGATTTAAAGGGGTCAGTGTATGCCATCGCCCAAAGAAGCACCGAAAATGCTAGAAGTTAGTCGTGAAGAAATGGGGAGGTCTGATACCCTACGATATAATGTGAATTATTTTTTGTTAGAGGAAAACTATGATAGGGCCATTGAGGAAATTGAGGCCTATCGATCCAGGGATTTTGATTTGCCTCAATACAAGGAAAAGATCAATCCCTACTTGAATTATGCAATTGATTTGATTCATGCTATTCGAGCGAAAAATGGGCTTTTTAAGAATGCCTCTCTCACTCGCTCAAAACAGCAAGAAATTCAGTTAGTAGTGCGTGGTCATTATCAGGATCTGCAAAATACCTTTAAAAAGATCGATCAAATTCGCAACCAATTGCAATTAGAGGATATGAAATCAACCATCTGGGTGGCTCAGGCCTTTGTTTTTACTTCAGTAGTGGTAGCGATGGTTTATTTATTCCGTGAATTAGGGGCATTTAGTTCTAATTTTAAGATTATTTGGGATGAATTAACAGAGGATTTTGTGGAGTGGCTTTCTCGTTTGCTTTTTTGACCTTTTGAGGAGGCCTTGAATTTAGAGTACTTGGAATCTGAAGATTTTAATTTTTTCGAAGTCCTTCATTTTCATTTTTGATTTGCTTTGTTCATTTTTGATTTGGGTTAGATTTAGAAGTTCTTCGTAAATTAGGTCTTGTTATTTAGGCTAAATGTGAATTAGATAGGATTGGGAGGTATTTAAAAATGGTACCGGTCAGAAATATTTATCCAGGGGATTTATTATTTTCATTGGGTTTGCGGTTGAAGCAGGGCTTGGTGCACGGTTTGGGAATACGTCCCGATACTTTAAGCATGTTATTTAAAATTTTGAAACGAAAACAAAGAAGACAAAAATTGCGATGGTATGCGGGGTGCAGTTGGACTCCCCGTTGGAAGGCCTTTGCTCAAGAAAATTTCATAAAGTTACCACAATTGTTGCAAGCTCTTGAGGGTGGTCTTGATGAGCAAAGTGTTCGCGTGCTAAGGACGGTTTTATTTCGGTATTTATTTTCTATGCCGAATAGTGGAGGTCACTGGTTTGTTAGTGAAGATAGCCAAACCCTTTATTTTGATTCTGAATCCTTGCTTGATGAGGATGTGAGCTACCTTAGTGAAAAACAACATTTGAAAAAAAAATATCCTCTGGCTAAGGATGAATATGAGATATCCGTTTTTAAATATCATAGCGGTCTAATCTTTTTGCACGATTTAGGAGTTTTTAATTATTTAAAAGGAACCGTTTTCGTTGATGGTGGAGGTTACATAGGAGACACCGCCCTTGTGTTTTTGGAATATCAGCCGAAAGAAATTGTGATTTTTGAACCAGATCCTCGAAATCACAGGTTACTAAAACAAACAGTGGCGATGAACAAAGTTGGGATACCCTTGCATTTAGTGGAGAGTGGACTTTCTGACAGTGAGTCAGAAGGTTTGCTTAAACAAAACTATATAGGATCTACTTTTTGTGTGGATGGACAAAGCCAAAGCCAAAGCAATAGGGACTCTTTAATCAATACACCATTGACCAGTCTTGATAAGTGGTTTTTAACAGCAGAAAAAAATGGTTTTGCTTCTCAACGAGTAGGTTTAATAAAACTTGACGTGGAGGGATTTGAATACGCTGCGATTCGGGGTGGTATGAATTTAATTAAAAGCCATCGACCCATATTGTTAATTTCGATTTATCACACACCTCAAGATTTTTTCTATATAAAACCATTCTTGTCAGACCACTTAAAAAATTATCAATTTATGGTAAGAAAACTCAATCCATGTCACCCAACATTTGAAACCATGTTGATCGCGTATCCTTCTGAACTTGCTTCCACAATGACCAACTCATTGAACAAATGACCGTTAGTAACATCTCCCAGGCGGAAAAGCGCCTGGGAGCGAACATTTACTTAAAGGGCGATAGCCTTTTAGGGATTGGCAAAATGATAACTTGAAAGTTCAAATTCAACAAAATTGTCGTCATAGGTCAAATAATATTTGATGAAACCGAAGGGTGCCATCCCTATCCAACTCGCATCTTTATCAGAGTGGGACAATTTGCATGTTTGGAAAACTCCTGCCTCTACCGTTAATTGTTCGGGAGTACCCCCAGTACTTTCACAATTAGCCAATATGAAGGCTATTAGTTGTTTGTCCAGAATTCGTCCCTTCAACTCGGTTTTCGTATGCTCAACGATTCCAAATTGAGGGCTAGAAAAGGTTACTTTGGAT
>JANWYU010000204.1 GCA_025055135.1 Pseudobdellovibrionaceae bacterium
GTAACCCCTCGTAGGCGTGTCCTTGATGCAATTGTAAAATCAGAGCGACTGCTAACAAAAAACAACGCATAAGGAACCTCCCTCAATAAACAAATCCACATGTAAATACCACACTACCAACAACAAACAAATGCTTATAAAAACTTTGTTTTTAGGTGCCTAATGAAAATGAAAAAAGTTCACATACAAAAAAACTAATGACTGGAAAAAACAAAAGTGTTACCTCTACCAAGCTATCTTGTATGGCTAACCATGTGAGGTATCAGCTCTATTAATAGCCTATGCTGCGAGAGCCTATGCTATTGATAACCTATTTTTAGGGAGTAGCTCATAAACTCATGGGTTTAAAAGGTGAGGTGAATAGGTAGCAACCAAGGTGACACAGTGTAACTTTTTAACAAAAAAAGGAGGTTTTTATGACACAAAGAAGGCTTTTAACACTCTTATGTTCGGTAGCACTGCTGGCATTGACTCAAGGACTCAACAGTGCCCAAGCTAGCGAAAGCACCGCTTACAGCGGTTCATCAAACGCAAGTGCAGCCTCGAATACAGCTCCAGCAGAGGCGGCAAATGATCAAAACGAAAATAACATCTCTAACCCAAGATTATCGGCAGCAGCTGGAGGACGTTCCAAGTTCTCATTCTATTCTGTATTCTCGTATCTGGGAGGATCTATCTCAAACCCGCTCAGTAGTGAGCGACCCAATTATCGCGGATTGGATCAAAATCAAATGGAATACACTTCATTGGTGGGTTCTTTAGGTATTGGCTATCGCATCAATCCCGCCATGCAAGCAAGATTAACCACAGGATTTGAATGGGTGATGCCTTTGCACAATTCCTTGGAGGACACAAGGAGGAATGAAACAAACTATCAGGGCAATAGGGTTAGAATATTTAATGTTTCCGGAATAAGCACTTCCCTTAACTATACCACTCAAACAGAGAAAAGAATTCATGCTACCGAAGTGGGTTTATCATTGCCAACCACCAGTTATTGGAGGGATATTGTGGGACTAGTAGGTACTGTATCCCTTGAGCATACCTTAATTGGCAGCTTCGAAAGTGGATTTCAACCAGGGGTAACCCTTTATATTGATCACTCAGGCTATGTGAACGATAACCCCTTGGACAATCAAAATCGGGTTCGCGTTCAAAACTATCTCGGAGCATATCCATTTGTAGAGTATCAAGTGAACGATACCTATGGGTTTCGCGCTGTTTTCGGCTTTTTTGAATATACCCGATTTGTTGGAAAAGCCCTATCCGACTTTGAGCGTATGAGTTCCTATATTTCAATGGGAGTTAACATAGCTCCAAGTAAGGAAATATGGTTGTATCCGAACGTTCAATTTGCTCCCGAAATGGCTACATGGAATAACACCAACGTAGGGATTTCCATGATTTTGAATTTGTAATGTAATGTGTATCATATTGAGGAAGGAACACGTTAGTCGAGAAAAAATGAGGCAGTTGGACAAATGGGTACAAAAATTTTCCAACTGCCCATTGCTGATATAATCAGCAACCCAATAAAATAATCAGCTACCCGACAGTCACAAGTCACAAAAGGCAACTAATTACAGTTTTCGAGGGTATTCTGAATGTCAATTTCAAGTTGCCATTTTTTTGCTCTATCGTTCGCTCTAATAAATTCATTGATCTGTTGGTTCAAAGTTGCCTCCTTACGTTGAAATGACTGAGCATCACACCGCGACCATAGCACCGTTGATCCAACAAACACAGCCTGCCAAAGCTTATCCCGAATTCTAGACATATAGAAATCTCTCCCACGCAACAGCTCCATATAGCGAGCAAAATTAAGGGCTAAATTTAAATAGCGACCGGCATATGCAGGATTCAGATAACCATTGTTATTTTTGCTGAACCATTCAAAGTTAGCACAATTAATCAAAGAGCTGGCGTCATTATAACGCTCGCATCTTGATTCGAATTGGTGAGATTCGAAGGAATGTGTTAAATCACGAATCAATTTTCTCGTACTTTCAGTAAAAGGCTCAATAACGTTACTGAGAGCCGCGTAAATGGCCCTTAGGTGGGATGGATCTTTGTCGTAGCTCAGCCTTTTTACGGATAACTCAACAATGTCCTTTTTAACCGCTTCGAGCATTGGAAACTGGCCCAACTCGTTTTTAACAGTAGATAATCGATAATTCCATGAACGTATTTCGCTTAAAGAAGCCTTACGTTGAACAATGGTACGAAAAAGAGAAAGATAGGAAGCGCTTTCTAGCTCTTTCGCTAATTGAAAAGCATTGAGAGCTTCTGCTTTGTAGGTATCATCAATATTTTTTGCAAAAAATAATAAATCGTCGTAACTGTTTGGATCTCGCGACAGATCATACAAAAGGATCCGTGTTGAATCGGCAAAAACAGTAATGGTGTTATCAAGGCTCTCAACAATTAACGAAATCCGCGACCAAGAAACACGTTCTCCCCTAAAGCTCCAATCAATACCCATTTCATACAATTGAGTAAGGTATTTGTTCATGTGCTTGGAACGTAGGGCTTCTTTTCTTAAAAGAGTAACATATTCTGCTATAATTGGGATAAGTCGAGTCACTCTGTTAGCATCAAGCTCATCAAACAGGTCGCGCCCTTCAGATAGGATGTTTAATATTACTTTACGAAGGATTTGGTCCCATCCTCCATAATTAACACGAAGTCCCGGTTCCACTCCCTTAAAAAGAAGGGGTACGGCTACTTTAAAAAACCTTTTTGCTCAGCTACATCTTCTAACTCGCCACCTGTCAAATAGGAGCAATCAGGAAATAGATCCCCTACCTGAGGAGAAATGACATTGGCAGTACCCGTTCCCCAAATCGCTTCAAAGCGGTCATATAGACATTGAATCGCCTCCTGATCAGAGAATGAAACAAAAGAAAAGTGTTTCACCGAATCAATTTCATAACTTAGCGTTTCGTTATTAATTTTCTTTAAATTGATTTGAAAGACTAGCTTAATATTTCCTCTCTCCTTCGTGGTTTCTGTTTCGTTCACGTTTACCTTAGGCGGTCTGATTCTCACCTCTAAGCTCATTTTTGCCATTGGCTTTTCGAAAATCTCCCTAAGACTTGCCTCTGAGCCTATTAATTTTAATCTCGACAAATGGCTCCACGCAGACTTTTGGGGAGTATCAATTCTCACAACGTAACCAGCATTCATAAAATGAATTTTTGGTTCAAAGTACTTCCAAGTCTCTGATTCACCTATCTGGAAAAAGCGACTGATTAACACTATGGTATCCTTGGAAGGAGCAAGGGCCTTGTTTACTTAAGAAAAAAGCCCACTGGTAGACACCGCCCCAAACCCAGAGTTACCTAACTTTTCAACGGTCGGGATTCGCGATTCTTCAGTAGGGAGGGAGACTCTGTCGCGCACATGCATGTCAATCCCAACGCTTCTATAGATCTGAGTTTCATAAACCTTCTGTCCGTAAAGATAAACTTCACAGGAAGAACCATACCGCTTAGTTGCAGCTTCTAATCTGTGGGAGCCGTCAGTTTTCGAAACATTGGTTACGGCGCTTCCCGAGAAGCTGGACGACGGTCCTCCAAACACAATCAGGTTATTTTCTAATTATAGCACAGGAGATTTATCATTAATAGAGAGAAAGGCCTGCCAATCAATCCCTCTCTCATTTTCCCGAGATGGTGCTACTTCAACCCCAAAGGCTTCGGAAGCAATGCACCCCTTAAAAACCTGCTTTTTCCACTGTTCAAAATGCAAACGCTGGGAAGGCGTCAAGCGCTTCAAAGCTTCCTCGGAGCTTCCGGGCCCCCCTGATTTTGATGGCCACCACTGCCAGAACCACCGCCCCCACCTGAGCAGGCCGAAATAAAAATAGCCAAAACAAAACACATTCCCAAAGGAAAAATAGAAACTGATCTTTTCATGATCCCCCCTTTAATTTGATATGACAAACGCGTTCATTCGACTTTTAAAATGTCAATGTATAGTGCATGTGGCATTTAGGCATCTGAACTTTAATTCTACAGTGTAAAATCTGTAACCTAAGCAAAATCAGATCTCGCAAATCAGTGACTGCTCAATAAATAGAGCTCAATAGGGCTCAATGGGGCTCAATAGACACGAAACCCACGTCCATCCCATCCCCTCAATCACCGATGGTTTTTTGAATGATAAAATAGGGGACAATAATGTAGAGGGTAACGTCCCTAACAAGATAATATAAAAAAACGGCAACAACTGCCTTCCACCCATATTTACGATATAAAATCCCCAGTCGATTCTTAATTTTCGTTACCATCTAAAACATCCCATGTTACTAATTGGCCGTTTTCACCTTTACTCAGTTATTCTCTGTTATTCTCGGTTACTTTACTATTAGCCTCTATTACTCTCTATTATTCTCTATTACTCTCTGTTACTCTCTGTTCCTCTCGCTATTACTCTAACTTTTACGACACCCTATGGGACCAAATGACAGTCGGCCTGTCGAGCTGTTTGTAAGACAGAAAAC